>JBBPZJ010000072.1:0-32416 GCA_038199395.1 Chitinophagales bacterium | reverse complement strand
ATAGCGAACACAATCCACTCCAGGTCTTCCAATAATTCATAATTGTCGCAAATTGTAAATGTAACAATGCTGCTCCACAACACCAGCCGTTCCTGTTAAATGAAATTTAATTGTTGTTATGGGCATTCTTCTATAAAAAAAGCCGTTACAGTTGTAACAGCTTTGTATAAGTTTTTTCACTTACAATAGTTCAGCTTTTATGCTTCATTTATTACCTACGTTACCTTAAAGTGTATAGAGTTATCGTCGGCGGCATACCTGACTATAAAGGTCTCAGCCAAATATTTCTGTAACTGATAGGTTCGCTTTTATCTCCGTGTGCCTGCAATTTAATTGCAGCAGGTCCGTGTTTACGGTAAGATGGCTGACCGATGTAAGGGGTATCGCCCAACAAGGATGTGTTATTTTGTACCAATATTCCATTATGGAAAACAGTAACCCTTGCCATTGATTTTAAAATTCCATGATCATCAAACCTGGGTGCTGTCCACACCACGTCATACGTCTGCCACTCGCCCGGTTTTTTACTGGCATTTGCAAGCGGAACGGCTTGTTTGTACATACTTCCTACCTGGCCGTTTACATAGGTGGTGTTTTTATAGTTGTCAAGTACCTGCAATTCATATCCGCCTGCACCCCAGGGAAGTGCTGCTAAAAATATTCCACTGTTTCCACGCGCTTGTCCTGAGCCGGTTACGTTGGATGGTATCCTGTATTCAATATGCAACTGATAATCTGTAAAAGCGCTGCGGGTTTGAATGTCGCCCGCACTTTTATTTACCGTCATTACATTATCGGCAAGCGTCCATTTGGCTGCCGATGAGTCTTTAGAATTAACCCATTGGTCCATGTTTCTGCCGTCAAATAAAATGATGGCGTCAGATGGGGCATCACTAAAAGTGTTTCCCGGAGTAACAACAGGAGGAATAGGGGAATAATATTCTGTCTCTTCAGGCTTAGCTTTTTCGGGTGCCTGTGCCTGGGTTATAAATGTCGTTCCTATGAATGTTGCTGTTAAAATTAAAACCTGTTTCATCAAAATTTTATTTTTAGAATTCAATTAATGCACTCGTGTTTAAACTCCTCTGCAGACGAATAGATGCTGCTAAAAAAAGATAGCGTACAAGTGAGTGACACACCAGCGTTGCTTAAAGAACTAATGTTGATGCACAAACAAGAAAAACCATCTGTCACGCCAATCTTTTACTTTGCTTTTTCCAACGATTTAATCCATTCTGCTATTTTACGTGCTTCTGCGTTTGGTACCTGTGGCATCGGCGGCATAGGTGTTGAGTAGTCAGGCCAGTGCTCTGGTTTCGGATTGTGAATTAGGTCAACAAGTTGTGCTACGGTATACTTTCGTTTTGAAACATCTTTATAAGCAGGCCCTACCTGGCGGGTGTTTGGGTTGTGACAGGCAAGACATGTATTTTTTTGCAACAGGTTTTTAACATCCTCAAAAGTCGGCGCCTTTGCGGTAGTTGCGGAACCTGCTTTTGCAGACGTTGTTGCTTTTGAAGATAGGTTCTTGGTAGCAGCATAAGGACCGTCAGCCTCCGGGGCTGCATTCGTTGCCTTAGCTGTACCTGCTTTTGTAGGCACACCCGTTTTTGCATTTGTTGTTCTGCCTGAGTTTTTAGTGCTTAGTTCGTTTGCCGCAAGTTTAGGCCCGTCAGGAATATTGTTTAAAGTATAATAAGCTGTCGGGTGAAGAACTGAAGAAGCGCCTTCATTGCCCTGTAATCCATTTAAGGTGATCGTATGAATGTAGTAGCGGCGAAGGTTGTCAACTACCAATCTTGCCTTCAACCCATCTGCCGATACCTTCACACCTTTTACAGGACATTTTTCAGTATTCATCGGCGGACTTCCGTAAACTCCCTGGTATTTGTAGATATAGCTTTCAACTGCATAAGAAGCTAGATCTTCTGCATACTTTCTATTTACCGGCTTTGTAAACTCAATTTCAAAACCATCAGGCATGGCTCTTATTGCTTTCATTTCAAACGGCACACGGTTGTTCCAAACAAGCCTTTGCACTCCTTCGGTAGCCTCACCTGCAGAGCCCCATCCACGGTTTGTTTCTCCGGCAAACAAAGAGCCGTCTTTGCCCCATGCCAACCGAACAATTCCTGATTGAAAGCCACTTCTGAAAGCCCATGCGGCTCCCTGGTATTCACCGTTGACTTTTTCCATAAACACCCGGTCTACCATACTTTGTCCCTGGTCGCAAACAAGCAGTTGTCCTTCAAACGGTCCAAAAGTTCCTTCTGGTATTTTTACAATTTCAGAGGTCGAAACACCCAGAATTCCATGGGGTAACCATACCGCAGGCAAGGTTAGATCAGGAACTTGTTTTTTGATCTCTGCGACAGTAACAAATTTCGCCGTAGCATTATTTTGTGGCTTTATTTCCTGACCTTTTTTATCAAATTCTATTCCCGGAGGAGGATTTAATGCATATATCTGTTCCCTGGTAACTTTTACTGGTGAATTCGGCATTCCACTCCATACCAAACTTGCAGGGTGACCCATAAACGCTCCTTTTCTAATAGGCATAATGCTTCCTGAACCAACCCAGTCACCCTGGTTGTCGGTGTAAAATAATTCTCCGTCGATCATGCTGATACCGCAGGGAGAACGCATGCCTGCGGCCCACGGCTCCATCGTTCCATTTTCCTGTATATGCAAAGCCCAGCCTCTCCAGGGTGCATTGCTTTGCATGTGCCACCATGCAGGAGGACAAGTACAGTTCAGGGTAACAAAAAAGGACCCGTCGGGCGCAAGTTTCGGCCCATAGCTGTATTCATGATAATTACCAGTTATGGGCCATGCATAAACCGTTTCATATATATCTGCCTTACCATCCATATCCGAGTCTACAAGCTTCGTAAGTTCACCTCTTTGAGCACAATATAATGCTCCGTCTTTATAGGCTAACCCCAGTACCTCGTGCATACCTGAAGCGAATTTGCGAAAGAAAGGACGCTGGCTGGTAGGATTTTCTACAATAAAAACATCACCACGACGAGTTGTCACACCCAAATCTCCGTTTGGAAGAGTACATAGACCTCCTACTTCAAGTATTACTCCTTCAGGAGCAGGTACCCTCATAATTTTAAAATAGTCTTCTTCTTTTGCCGGCTCTGACTGCGCAATGCCCTTCATTCCGAATGAAGTTATAACTGCAGCAAGCAGTAAAAAAGGCAAGCACTTTCTGTATATTATACTTTTACAAGAACAAATCATAACTGTGATGAATTTAAAAAAGAATAGAATAGCTTACTTTATTTTGAATAGGTATAATTAATTCTTTATGCCCGTTTGAATTCCTGATGAGAGGCTTTGCGTTTGCAGCATCGTCAATACGAACGTAATAAGATTTATCATTTAACAGATACAATCCTTCTGACACTGTTTCAATATTATTCGTCTCAGCAACCTTAAAATATAGATTTGAGGCGGGACCGGAAAGCGTTATCTCCCTTCGAACACCCTGGTTGTCTGCCAGCACTCGTGTTTGATCAGTTACAGTTGTATTATAAACCTGGTACAGGAAAGTTGGCTGATCGTTTTTATCCAGAATATAACCTTTGGGACGGAAACCGGAGCCAGTGGTATCAGCAGACCAGGCAGCGTCGGGAGAAGCAAGAACTTCTATAGCAGGCATTGGTCTTCCAAATCGCTGCACCATCCCTGTAGGCCTGGACGACCCGTCTCCTCTTGAATGCCACATAGGCGTAGCATCCAGAAAGCCACCCTTCCATAACTGAACAATCATGCCTTTGTCCATATCGTAAGTGTAATGTACCTGTTGCGAACTTCCTACGTTAACAGCATGTGTAACCCGAATGGTATCAATATCAACAAAACTGCGCAAAATGGTATTTACCGGTGCATGGATTAGTATTGGATCGACAAGGTCGTTAGACACAACGTTCGCGTCGCTCACTATATACTCTCTGATACCAGGACCTGAAACTGCGAGGCCTAGTGCGGGTTTAGCAAAATCGAGGAATTTGGAATACAAAAGTTCAAAATGAAAATCTCCTGCTGCCAGCGTTACTTTACCCCTGCCTCTGGCGGTTCCCTGCGCCACAGGTATTACATCGTGTCCATTAATTTTCATTGATCCCCTACCTCCTGCCGTATTTAAGTTGAAGTTGTACTCACCAGGTTCTTTTACCCGTATTGTTCCTGTATAGCGTATTAGAAATTCGTTGGGGATGGTATTTACATTTGAAGAAAGTATTACAGTGCTTCCCTGCGCTTCAGGCGGCACATTTTTGTAATCCTGATCAGCATCGTATTTGCCTTTATAAATTGAATATTTCAAGTCTAGAATCTCAGGGCGGGGTTTGTCGTAAGTAGTGATTTTTATGTTTCTAAAAGCAACAGGGCCATGGTCACCCTGCAATCGCAGTGGCCCCATTAATACTTCATTGTTATCCAGCGCACCTCTTGTTGGTCCGGATAATTCAACATTTTCCTGAATGGCAACTCCGTTTAGTTCAACACGTAGAATTTTAGCATTTTCAATCTTTGTACCGCCAGCATCAAAACGAGGAGCCTGGAAAGAAATTCTCATATGTTGCCACAGGCCGGGTGCGCGACTTGCGTTTTGTCGCGGGGCATGCCCTTCATAACCTTTTTGCCCTTCCGGTTTACCTTCATTCCAACGCTCATACAGTCCTCCATTGTCTCCTGATGTAGGATTAACCACCCCCCAACTATCCAACAGTTGAATTTCATAACGGCCCTGCATATAAATTCCTGAATTAGATCCCAGAGCCATCATATAGTCCAGTTCAAGATCCATGTCTCCATGCTGCAGTTTAGAAATCAGGTCCTGCCCCGGATTATTAAAATCGGTAATATTGACAAGCACCCCTGTTCCCGGCGTAGTAGTTAAGACTGCTTTCTGAGCAATATCTCCCCTTACATCACCTACAATTCTCCACGTAGAACCGGCACCCTGAAAAAAAGAAAGATCAGAAAGGGTTACAGTGGTTTGAGCAGTGAGAAACTGAAGGCTAAACGCACAGGCAATAAACATAACTGCTTTTGCATACGTTAACTTCCACTGCCCTGACTGTGAACGAAAAATTAAAAACTTCATGTGTCTCAGTGTTAGTAATTAAAGTTTTTGAGCGGTCTTTTTGTAACCGCAGAATTAGAAGAGAATTGATTCTTATCGTTGTCGTCAAATAAAAATATCAAGGCGAAGAAACAAAAATAGCAAGCATGTAAAAGAGAATTTATAGTATGTAAAAATAAACAGGAAAGTTATTGATTTACCAAACAACAACCTTACAATTAATAATTTTAAACCAACGAATTCACATCCAAATTAACTGTCTCGTTCTTAGCTCAAATCAACTTGTCTCTCACGATTTAATGAATGTTATATAAAAAGCTTTGGAAAGAACAAGCCACACAACCCAACTGCTATTCGACTAGGATCATGATTTAATGAATGTTATATAAAAAGCTTTGGAAAGAACTTGTAGATGGTGCAGGACTATCTTACTTGTTGTTTGCTTTTCCTTCTAAATAAACATAGCTTCTCATTATTGACTGATACAACTATATACTCCCCACCTGCTGCAGATTTTACAGTAGCGATATCTCTTGCTTCGCCCTTTACAAGGAGACCACTTATTGATTGACTAGCATAATGGAAATTATGCTTTTTATCACCAAACAAAGTAGTTCCGTATGAGGCGTCAAAGCGTCCGGTTTGAGGTTTTAAGCCAAAAAAATTACCGGCAAGAAGAATATCTTTTATGCCATCATTGTTTATATCTTTTACAAGTACACCATAAACAGGGGCAATCTGAGCCATAACAGGTAAAGGCATTAAAGTGAAATTGCCAGTGCCATCATTAATAAAAGCAGATGTTTGCGCTTGTTCAACTGATAACACCAATGCATCCTTTAACTGGTCTTTAGTAAAAATCTCTTCCATTGATTTACCTGCATACTGGTCAAAACGCAGCAACTTTTTTTTCAACTGCGGAATTTGTGCCTGCAACTCACCCTTCATAAAATATGGGTAAGCTTTGCCATCGGTTTTGTAATACACCGGAATACATTCGATTTGCCCGTTCTTATCAAAATCATTTACATAAAGCTTAGCCGGATGCTGAATATCTGCTTTAATGTTAGAGTTTTGACCAAAGTTTCCTGCAATCAAATCAGCCTTGCCATCGTTGTTAATGTCAGCTATGGTAAGACAATTCCACCATCCCGATGAATGTGCGAGCTGATTGACCATTTTTAACTTCCCCCCAATGTATTGAAAGATGGTTACCGGCATCCAGTCGCCCACCACTACCAGTTCTTTTTTACCGTCTCCGTTTATATCTGCCCATTGTGCATCGGTCACCATTCCAATATTGGAGAAGTCGGAAGCAACAGATTTTGTCACGTCTGAAAAAGTTCCATTTCCGTTATTTTTTAATAGAAAGGAAGGTGGTTTCAAACCATAGCTTCCCGGAACATTTCTGCCACCCAGGAAAATGTCTTCTTTTCCATCACCATCAAAATCGGCTACTCTTACGCAGGATGCATTTACTGAAACGGCAGGCAAGCTACTTATGCTTCTTTTAAAACTTCCTTTGCCGTCATTCAAATACAACCTGGGAAATAGATTAACACTGCCCTGTAAGGCAATATTACCTCCGGATGCAACAAGCAAATCTTTATCGCCATCGTTATCAGCGTCAAAAAAAACAGCACCTGTATTTTCTATGTATTTATCTGCAACAAAAGCAGGTTGAAATTTTTGAACAAAATGACCATCTTTTTTCTGAATAAAAATTTTAGCAGTATCAGCAGTAGAGCTTCCGAGGTAAAAGTCTTCCAGCCCGTCGCCATTTATATCAGCAACAGCAAGCTTCGGTCCTTCTGTAGACAGCATTTTTGGTAGCAGCCGTTCTGCATCAAAATCAACATATTCGTTTTCTGTGTGGGTGTAATTTCCTGATATTAATTTATCTGCTGCATTGGTATATAATTCTGACGTTAAAAACTTTTGATGGCTCCGCTCTGCAGCATCTTTTTGTTTTAATGTAATGGTAGTATCTGAATGAATATTTCTGATAACCTGCTCTTTTTCATTAGTCCATTGTACCAGTAAGCTATCTGCAATACTTTGATCCCCTAATCCAAAATTTAATACCGGTTCTACGCTGCTTTGAAAACCCCGTGATGGACTCTGAACCAGCAACTGTTGGTTTCCTTTTGAAAAGACAGTCACCTTTGCACCAAAACCAAAAGTGTTGGGAGTGTTGCCTTCTAATTTTAATTTGATAAAATGATGGTGAAGGTTTTCTGAAGCCATGTTTCGGTAAACAAAAGCTTTCTGGTTTACATTATTTACTACCAAATCCAAATCTCCATCTCCGTCTAAATCTCCATAAGCAGCACCATTACTAAATGATGGCGTATTGAATCCGAGATTTGTTGTTTCGTTTTTAAATTGAAGGTTTTGTTGATTCAAAAAACCGTAATTAGGGATGGGGTTAGAGGGAAGTTTATTTAAAAGATCTTTAAATGAATTACTACTGTTTCTCATTTGAGACCTTGCCTCTTCACTGCTGATAAACTCAAGAAAATCCTGGTTAGTAAGGTCTTTGCTTATACCATTTGCTACAAACAAGTCTTTCCAGCCATCGTTATCAAAATCAAAGCTTAATGCTCCCCAACTCCAGCTTGTTGCATCTACACCTGCTAATTGTGCAATCTCACTAAACCTTCCATCCTGGTTATTTAGCTGCAAGCAATTGCCCGTAAATTGCCTGTGAAAATTGTATTGATCTTTGGCTCTCCGCACATCATAGTCATCAAATTTAATCGTTGTTTTTAAAAGGTAATCACTTTCAGGAAGCATTTCGGTAGTAAAAATATCGAGGAAGCCATCGTTGTTAATATCAGCCATATCAGAACCCATAGAGCCATTGCTGATGTGGCCCATAGCATTATTAATCACTTCTTTGAAAGTGCCGTTCTTTTGGTTGATGTACAAGTAATCTTTTTCGAAAAAATCATTCGACACATACATATCTTCCCAGCCGTCGTTGTTTACATCGCCAACGGTCACGCCTAGTCCAAAAGCTATTTCGCTTCCATAAAGTCGTGCCTGCTCACTTACATCTGTGAAGTGCTGATTATCATTTCTGTATAACCGGTCACCATTCATTGAATCTCTTATTTGCCTTAAGTCACTCTTGTAACCAAAGCTTGTAAAGGTTTTCGGACTATTGTTTAGAACAAAGCAGTCGAGGTCGCCATCCTGGTCGTAATCGAAAAATACTGCCTGGGTAGAAACGCCTTTATCATCCAGGCCAAAGGAGTGTGCATCTTCTTTGAAAGTACCATCTCTTTGATTTATATATAATTCGTTTGCTCTGTTATCTCCATTTATTATTCCTGCATTCGATACATATATATCCAGCCATCCATCTCCATTTACGTCAGCCATGGTAACTCCCGTATGCCACTTATGCTTACTTAATAATTTTGCCTTTGAAGTCTGGTCAACAAATTTCCAATTTCCTTTATTAATGTATAATTTATTTTCGCCCTGGTTAGATGTAAGGAAGATGTCCGGCTTTCCATCATTGTTTATATCGCCAATGGCAACACCACCGCCATTGTAGAAATTATGATAGTTGAAGATATTCATCTCCTCCTTATCCTCAACCACATTATTGAAATCAATACCGGTTTCAGAAGAAGGCAATGACTTGAATAAAGTATTGCTTAAAGAATTCTTTTTTGGATTGCAGGAAACAGAGAAAAAATAAAAAAGAAAAAGATGAAATACATAAAACCTGACCTGACCGTAACCTGTGTGCATTAGAAACTAAAATAATTAAAAAGATGTCTGAAATTAACTAAAAAAGAAAGGATGTAAGTTATAATAACCGCGTGGCATCAATATCTTAAAATCTTCTTATAATAAGCAACTATCTGCGTAAACTTTTGGGGCATTAAGGGCTATACACATAAAAGTATTTATTATTGCAGGCATGAAGAGATTTGTAGCAGGCCTTTTGCTAATTATGGTAATATTATTTATTTGTCCACAACATCTTTCTATATCCAAAGCTACTTTGATTAATTGCACTCCGGATGCTGCAAATCGCTACTTATCCAATACCAACAACTGGCCTCACTGGTGGATGCATAACACTGCCTCTGGAAATACGTCGGTAAATAAAAATTCATTTATTTACAAAAATGATACTTTTAGAATAAAGAAAATTTCACAAAGTTCAATTGAATTGACTTCTTCCAATGGCAGTGTTGTCACCAATAGTATTCTGCATATTCTGCCTGTTTCCTTTGATACTGTAAGCATTCACTGGGAAGGATTTATTGAATTAGGGTCAAATCCAGTTAAGAGGGTACGGCAGTACCTACAATCCACTTTGGTTAAGAACGATATGGGTGACATTCTTGACCGTCTGAATGATTTTTTATCAAAAAAAGAAAATGTGTACGGACTTACAATTGAAAAATCATCTACAATTGATACATCACTTGTAGCAACCAAAACAATACTTTCAGTATATCCTTCAACTGCTCAACTATACGCTGGTATAAATCTAATACAGGATTATATCAAAAAAGGAGGTGCGCAACAAACAGGATTTCCAATGGTAAATGTGACAAAATTCAAATCTGACAGTTTTCAATTAATGGTGGCCATTCCGACTAATAAAGAATTTAAACCAAGTGGTAAAATGCTGTATCGTAAAATGGTGCAGGGAAATTTTTTAGTGACAGAAGTTAAAGGCGGTGATTACACCATAAATGCAGCAATAGCAACTTGTGAGCTTTACATACGTGATTACAAAAAAGTTTCAATGGCTATCCCTTTTCAATCGCTGGTTACTGACAGAAGCCAAGAGCCTGATACAGCAAAATGGGTTACAAAAATTTATTATCCAATAAATTATTAGTCTTATAAAGTTACAAGGGTTGTAGATTATATTATTTTTTAGAAACAGTTTTTACAAATTGAATTACCAATGCACTGTCATTGTTTCTTGTTAATATGTAGGCTTCTTTTTTGGCAATATTAATCTTTCGTACCTGCCTTGCCTGACCTTTAATTGTAAGACCATTCATCGTTTCAGCAGAAAAATTGCCATGACCTTTATTTAAAAGAAGGGTTCCAAAATCCGCATCGTGCCTGCCCATCTCTATGTTGTTTTCATAATAATTGCCAATCAAAAAAATATCGGGCAAGGTATCTCCGTTTGCATCTATCGGTACTGCATCACGGTATGGCGTTAATTGAGCTTGCCATGGCAGAGCCTTTACACCAAAGTTCATTTTGCCATCATTTAAGAGGATAGCATTGGCAAAATAATTTGCGCTTTGCTGCTTTGAGTCATTCAACTTCTGCTGTGTAAATATTTCGCTCAGAGAAGCTTTTGCAAAATCTCTTGCATATAAAAACTTCTTTTTTAATGATGGTATTTGCTTTTCCAGTTCTGCTTTATTGGCAAAAGGAATTTCTTTTCCATCTACAAAATAAGTCAGCACCTGCTCTTTTTTGCCATTATCATCAAAATCGTTGAAGTACAATTTTACATTTTCGTTTTTAGAAGCTTTGAGCCTGCTGTTTAGGCCGAGATTCCCTGCAACCAAATCTATGTCTCCGTCATTGTCAACATCACAAGGCAAAACAAAATTCCACCAGCCTTTTTTATCGGTTAACTGCTTTTTTGTAAATGTTCCTTTGTTGTTTATAAATGCTACAATACCATCCCATTCCAGCGAAAGTATTAAATCCTGGTCGCCGTCTTTATCTATGTCAGACCATACTCCTTTTGTTACAAAACCTACCTCTGATAACTCTTTTGCATATAGTGCAGTTACATCTGTAAACCTGCCTGTTTTATCGTTTTGTAAAAAATAAGAATGTGGGGGCTGACCGTAATTCCAGGGAATGCTGCGGCCACCAATAAATAAATCCATGAAACCATCGCCATTAAAATCGCAGGCAGTTACGGTTGATGCATTTACATACAAATTATTAAAGGCATTTTTTAATAAAGTGAAATGAGCCCTGCCATCATTTAAATAAACCCTCGGGGTTAAAAATTTATCCACGCCATAATATTCATTACCACCACTGGCAATAACCAAATCAATATTCCCGTCGTTATTTACATCAGTCATCGACACATCAATGTCTTCGTAAGTACTATCGTTATCTAACGCATGCTCATTTATTTTATCAAATTTTCCTTTATTATTTTGAAGAAAGATGCTGCACTTATTCCCTTTAGATGACCCAATAAAGATATCATCTAACCCGTCGCGATTTAAATCGCCTACTGCAAGTGCCGGACCTTCTGTTGACAACATGTGTGGAATTAAAGGCTCACGATCAAATTCGGGGAATGGGTTTTCAACATGTTTATAAAAGAGACCAACATCAGAGGTAATATTAGCTATTGGATAACTGACTGGTTTTTTAAAGGCAGTTATTATATTGTAATCAAACATGGGTAACCCTTTTTGATACCTTAGCGAAAGAGTAGCAGTGTCTTTTGAAAGCTGAATATTTTGAAAAGTATTATCAGGCCAAACAAAGTAAATGGAGTCTATTTTGGTATCATTTAAACCTATATGTAAAGGAATTTCCATGCTCGAAAGAAAGCCATGAACAGGATATTTTTCATACGTTCTGATACCCTTATTTGCAAATACCAGCACTTTAGCGCCCACTGCATTAACATTATTATCCGGTCCTTTTACTACTATGTTAAGTGACTTTGTCTGGCTGATCTGGTTAATTTTATTCTCATACAATAACACTTCGTCATCAATATTATTAACCACTACATCTAGGTCGCCATCGTTGTCAAAATCAGCATAGACAGCTCCATTTGAATAGGTGGGCTTGTCATTGCTTATTTGCTGTGCCATATCAGCGAAAGCCAGATCCCCATTATTCTTAAAGAACTTATTAGGCAGTTTTATTTTCGGAAATTTTTCTATTAGGGTAGCATCCGTTTCACTTATTTTATTATCCTGGATTTTTTGCTGCACTTCCTGGTCTGAAACAAAGCTGATATAATCTATATCGTTCATTCTCTTTGGGATGCCATTGGAAATAAACAAATCTTTCAAACCATCATTATCAAAGTCCATCCATAAGGGAGCCCACGACCAATCAGTCGCCGCAACACCTGAATACAACCCCACTTCACTAAACATCCCATTTCTTCTGTTATACTGAAGGTTATTACGGGTATATTGATAATTGTAACCATAGCCAATCTTACGGTTAAAAATATCATATTCATCTTCTCCCAGCGACCTCTTCAGCACATAAGGATCTGATGGAAGCATATCAACAGAAATAATTTCAGGATAACCATCATTATTTATATCTGCTGCATCTACGCCCATAGTAAACTGGCTGGTATGCATTATCTCGTCATTCGTTTGCTCTTTGAATGTTCCGTTTTTTTGATTGATGTATAAATAATCATTTTCATGAAAATCATTTCCTACATAAAGATCAGGATAGCCATCTAAGTTTATGTCTGCTACCACGACCCCTAACCCATAGCTAATAGCGGAGCTGTTGATACCCGATGCATGTGTTACATCTGAAAAATGGTTTCCATCATTCCTGTACATCCTGTCTCCTGATAGCTCATGATAAGTCCCCAAAAAATCCTGTCGGGGCCTAAACGTACCATTCTCGTGTACCGAATGGTTTAAAAGAAACATATCAAGGTCGCCATCCATGTCGTAATCAAAAAAAGCGGCTTGTGTGCTGAAGCCTGAAAAATCCAGTCCATAATCATGCGCTTTATCAGCATAAAAAGGCACTCCATTTTTATCAATACCCCCACATACCAACATCTGGTTACGGCTATTCAAAATCTTGTATTTGCCAACCCTGCATATATATATATCCAGCAAACCATCGTTATTTATATCCACGACCGAAACACCCGTGTTCCATGCACTGTCCGTTGGTATTTTTGCCTCTGCCGTTACATCTTCAAAATGTAATTTTCCTATGTTCAGGTATAAAGTATTTTGTCCCTGGTTAGATGAAAAAAATAAATCTGTTAAACCGTCATTATTAAAATCTCCGGCACCTATACCAGCACCATTGTAGAAGTACATGTACTTAAATAAATTAAACGAATCGGTAGAGGTAAGATGATTGATAAAATTGAGGCCGGTGGCTTTACTTTCTAATACATCAAATAAAGGCGCTGGTTTACTTTTTAAGGTACACCCCGACATGATGAGTAGTACAAAAGCCGGTAGAAATATAAACGGACTTTTGCAATTATTGATGAGTAAATAAAAAAAATTACTTTCCTGGTTACATTTCTCAAATAAAGCCATTCTAATGCAGGGGGCTTTTTAGCTGATACGTTTTTGGATAATCATTGTTGCGTAAAAAAAGCAGGTAAGTTTTATTCTTTCCCTTTAATGCTGCGATATCTCTTACCTCGCCATCTATTTTAAGTCCCGAATTTTTAGGACCCATCCAGGTAAAACCTCCTTTGCGGTTGTTTATAAATACATCCCCGTAACTGGCATCTAATTTTTCGAGCTGGGGAAGAAAGCCAGCATTGTTTCCGGCTGTTATTATATCGGTAAACCCATCATTGTTTACATCCATACATTTAATTGCATTCACACATGATAGCTGTGCTCGCAGCGGAAGTTTTTGTATTTCAAAATTTCCATTGCCCTTATTGATAGCAACACACGAACTTGAATAATTAAATTCTTTAACAGTCGCATTTTTTAAAACCTCCCCATTAAATAATTCCTGTATTGTTTTCTTAGCATAATCCTGGTGTTTAAGGTTTCCCTTTTTAATCATGGGGATCTGATCCTGCAAATCATTTTTCAGAAATACGGGCTTGTCTGTTCCGTTGATTGTACTCGTTATGATTTTATCTATATCCCCGTTTTTATCTACATCAGCCATCCATATTTTTACAGGAGCTTCTTTACTGGGCCGCAGGTAAAAATTTTCACCTATATTTCCTAATACGAGGTCAGTTTTACCATCTCCGTTTACATCTGCAGCAGCTATTGATTGCCAAAGACCCGACAACGCGTTTAAGTTTGATTTTATTTCAGCAAAATTTTTTCCATTATAAGAGAAAATGCGGGGCGACATCCACTCGCCTGAAATAATTAACTCCAGGTTTTTATCTCCTGTTACGTCTGCCCAAACTGCTCCTGTTACCATTCCGATATTTGCAACAGCGGCATTATTCGTTTTAGCTATATCGGTAAAATGCCCTTTCCCGTCATTTACGTAAATATAACTTGATGGAGAAATACCGTAATCTCTTGGCACACTTCTGCCGCCGACAAAAAGATCTTCATCGCCGTCGTGATCAAAATCATGGGCGATTGCAACAGCGATGTTCACTCCATTTACCGGAAATGCACCTGCCTCATAATTAAAGTTGCCGTTTCCATCATTTTTAAAAAGCCTGTGTTGCATTTCCCTGCTGTATGGCGGGCTGCTGTTTCCCCCGGGGCCCAAATAAAGATCGAGGTCTCCATCATTATCAGCATCAAAAAATAATACAGCTTCATCCTCAAAGTCAATAAACTCGCTAAAAATTCTTTCTTCTTTTTTAATAAAACTTCCCTCACTGGTTTGCAGGTATAACTTCCCAGGATGCCCCTTTGTTCCGCCAATAAATACATCCATCAAGCCATCTTTGTTTACATCACCGGTAGCAGCTTTTGGCCCTTCGCGGGAGAGCATTTCAGGAATATTTCTTTCATAATAAAAATCCATATAATCATCTTCTATATGTTTTTCAAAAATATTTTTCACTGTGTCAAAAACAGGAAGTGCGTTGGAAATTCTTGCAAAGTCAAAAAGAGTATTTGTCGTTTTTTCCAGTTGTTTCCGAATAAAATAAACAGAATCAACCAAAAGATGGTTAAGTTTTGTAGTACTTAAATCAGGCCATATAATGACCATCGAATCTACGCCGGTTAAGGCTCCAAGACCAATGATTTGTTTATAATCCACAGAAGATTGAAATCCACGGCTGGGAAAAAGTTCACGATAAAAAAGTTCATTGCCTTTATACACTTTTATTTTACTTCCAATGGCAAACAAATTATTTGTATCACCCTTTAACTGTACCCCGATAAAATGGTTTTTATTTATTTCCCGTGAATTGTTTTTATAAACAAAAGCAGGTTGATTTTCATTATTTACAATGAGGTCCAGATCACCATCATTATCAAGATCACCGTAGGCAGCGCCGTTTGAAAAAGATGTTGTGGTAAAGCCCCACTTTACTCCTTCATCAGAAAATTTGAGATGTCCATTGTTTCTGTATGCTTTATTCAGCATCGGAGTTACAGGTATATTTTTCAAAACCTCATCTACATTTTCTTTCTTTCCTGTTAATACCATTTTTTGCACTACGTCGTTTGCAAAAAAGTTCATGAAGTCGAGATTCGTAACATCTTTATTTACACCATTGCATACATAAATGTCGTTAAAGCCATCATTATCAGCATCGAACATCAGCGCCCCCCAACTCCAGTCGGTGGCATCTACCCCACTGTAATTAGCTATTTCAGAAAACATGCCGTTGCCGTTATTCAGTTGAAGACAGTTCTTCATATACTGGTGATACAATCCCAACTGAACTTTTTTATTATAAATATCAATATTGTCAAAAGCGCCGAGGGTTTTTAAGCGATAATCATCCCCCGGCAACATGTCGGTGGTAAAGATCTCGGGAAAGCCATCGTTATTAATATCGGCCACATCAGCGCCCATTGAGGAGAAGCTGGTTTGTTTGATGCAGTCTTCGAGGCCATCTTTAAAAGTGCCGTTCTTCTGATTTAAGTATAAATAATCCCGCTCGTAAGAATCGTTAGAAACATACACGTCGGGGTATCCGTCATTATTGATATCACCAATTGAAACGCCGAGGCCAAAACTCATTAAGGTACCATGAATACCTGCCTGTTTTGTTACTTCTTCAAAATGCCCCTGGTTGTTTTTGTATAAATGATCGCCTCCGTCCTTTACGAATGGTGCAACCGGCCAGTCTTTAGCCATAAGGTCGCGACGGTTAGTATAGCCCAGGGTATTTACCGGCATAGGGCTATTGGCGATAATGAAACAATCTAAATCTCCATCCAAATCGTAATCGAAAAAGGAAGCTTGTGTTGAATAAGAGGAAATATCCAGTCCATATTTTTTTGCGGACTCGGTAAAAGTCAGGTCTTTGTTATTGATGTACAGTTTATTGCGCCTGTTACCATTGGTCATGTGGCCCGAATTACAAACGTAGATGTCAAGCCAGCCGTCATTATTAAGATCAGCAAACACAACTCCGGTACTCCACATGCTAGCCTGCTTAAAACCCGCTGCAGGTGTTATATCGTCAAACTTGAATTTACCCTTGTTCAAGAACAACTTATTGTCGCCCATATTTGAGGTAAAAAACAGGTCTGGCAAACCATCATTATTAATGTCTCCTATGCCAACTCCCCCCCCATTGTAGAAATTGCGGAATAGAAAACTATTCTCTATTTTACCATCAGTTACATCGTTTTTAAAATTAACACCCGTGTTATCCATTAACTGAAAAAGAGGGGCATCGCTTTTTGTATTGCAGGAGAACAGAAGAAGTAAACAGAAAAAATTTAAAAATTGTTTCATTATAAAATTCGTTGCCAGAGCAAAGGATGGCTGAAAGAAAAGTAGAAATTAAAGGTATTGTTGAAATAGTAAATAATAAAAAAGAAAACTATAATAATTACTTATATTTTAAATTCAATAAAGTTTACAAAAAAAGGCCAGATAGCTGGCCTTTTTTTATAATTTGAAGGTAAGAAAGTTAATATCCGGGATTCTGTTTTAGATTAGGATTTGCAGCCAATGCCTGGCTTGGAATCGGGAACACCAAATTTTTCGGGTCATCGTTTGGTTTTAAACCCCAGGGCTTAAGAAAAACACCAAAGCGAATCAGGTCTGTTCTTCTGAAACTTTCCCAATATAGTTCTCTTCCTCTTTCGGCTAATAGTGTATTAGGAGCATCCACATTGCTTGCATCAACCAAAGCCATAGAAGTTAGCGGGGCTGCACCTCTCGTTGCTCTTAAATCATTAACGATTTTCAAAGCTCCGGCAGCATCTCCGGTTCTTTGTTTTGCTTCAGCAACCATCAAAATAACGTCAGCATATCTAAAGATCATCAAGTTATTACCAGCCGGTCCTCCATAATACTTGCCATTACTAGTATAGTCAGGAACATACTTGACAACTCTGATACCGGTAACTTCTAGATTACTACCGGTTTCAATCATATTTGCAGAAATTTTAGGATCAAATGCCAAAGGAGCACCTTTCCTGTCTTTAATTGCAACGCCATTTTCGTTGTATTGCTGACCTACAAGAAATCCAGGTCTTAAACCAGAAATATTTGTTGATCCTGCATAAGGTACTTCACCTATTCTTTTATCTAAAGCGGCATCAGCTGAAGAAAATGTAGTAGGGGTTCCATTTACACCAAAAGTGTTATAAAATTCACTAATAGTAGAGAAACCGTTCCAACCGGCGTTAGGATTAGCAGGTGTGTACATATTGTAGTGCAACGTCATATTCCAACGAGCCTCAATACCACCATGGTTTACACTTACTCCAGACGTATTCGGATAGGTAAAAATTCCTTCTGTGGATTTAATGTCATTGTCGACACTGAAATTATCAAAGTAGTTTGCTGTTAAAGAATATTTTCCCCCTGCTATAATAGCGTTTCCCAAACTCATAACCTTTTGCATATCGGCTGCATCGAAAGTAGGAGTTGCCCTGTTTATAAAAGCACCTTTTTGAAGATAGCACTTCATCAATAAAAAATTGGCAGCATTAGGTGTGGCACGTGTGATGGGGTCTGAGGCATTTAGGTTTGGCAATACTGCTGTTAATTCACTGATAATAAAATTAACACCTTCAGCACCTGAATACACTTTCGGAGCATTTCTAAGATCTTCGCCCGGCTCTCTAAAAGGAAACTGACCATAAAGATCTAGGAGGTAATATAAAGAAAGTGCTCTTAAAAACCTCGCTTCAGCTTCTTGCTTGGCATTTGGCTTAAACGTTAAAACGTTGGTTGCATCAAAATTTAATTTATTGAGGCTATTAAAAACATTCAAAATTTGACCGTGGTCCGCATTCCATGTATGCGCATGTAAAACTCTCCATACTCCGTTGTCATCCCAGTCACCTCCACGTGTAGGCACCAAAGATTCATCTGAGGTATTTTCTTCAAGAGAAAATACAGCATCCTGGGAGAAAAAAGAACCGGTAATATCAGTGTAAGCTGCATTCAGTAACAAAGCAGTTCCCTGTGTACCTAAAGCGGCTGTCGCCTCACTTCTTGTAAGTGAGCTGTTTAATGTTTCATCGAGCTTTGTGCAACCTGTTACTACAGTAAGTATAGGAACAGCAAGTATCGCTAATTTTTTATATGACTTCATTTTGTATTTTTTATTTTTTGAAACTATAAAGAAAAATTGATTCCAAAAGTAACTACACGAGGTGTAGGGTATGGAACATATTCAATTGATTGGGATGGGTAAGCGCCCCTACTTTTGTCAATGTTAACTTCAGGGTCAAAACCATGGAACTTAGTAATTACAAATAAGTTACTGCCACTAACAAAAGCAGTTAGGTTTTTAACGTATTTTCCTGCTTTTCCAATGTTGTATCGTACCGTAGCATTTCTTAGCTTTACATAATCTCCTTTTTCCAGAAATCTAGTGGAAGCACCTACACCGCTTGCAATTCCTTCACTTGAGTTATAAGCAATACGGTCAATATTTCTACCACCCGCTATACTACTGATGTTGGTTACAGACGTGGCTGTATTGTTGTAAATCATGAACCCGAACGCACCACCCGTATTAATACTTAATGTGAGCTTATTATAACGAACAGAAGTACTAAAACCTGCAATTACGTGCGGGTTAGGATCTCCTGAATAAATAGGATTATCGCCAATCATCTGGTTTTTATTATTGTCAAACCCGCTAAACGGTTTCAAGAAGAACTCATTAACGGGATAGCCATTAGTAATGACTTGTGATAAAGTACCAGATACCCCCTGCCCGTCAATAGTACCAGTTAAAATACGAAGTGGCAAACCGGTTAGAACATTATTAAAATTATTAATTCTGTTCTTATTGTATGCTATATTGAAATTTACATCCCATGTAACCAGCTTTTTATCCATTAAAGTTGACCCTAGCGCCAATTCAATTCCGGAATTTATAAGATTTGCAGAGGGAAGGTTAATAAAACTTGCAGAGTTTGGCGCCGGTTGTATAGCTACAGTTTGAAACAGTATGTCATTGGTTTTTTTATAATAGTAATCAAGAGAGCCGTAAAATTTTCCTTTGGCTACTCCAAAATCAAGCCCTAAGTTGACTGCTTTGGTAGTTTCCCATTTTAGATCGGGGTTACCATTAACAGATTGATTTGAGGTATTGAAAGCACCTAAACCAAATTGCTCGCTTGAAGATCCGGCAGGAAACTCCTGGTTACCTGTAATACCGTAAGAAGCACGCAAAGAAAGGTTAGAAAAGGTACTTCCTCTTTTCATAAAATCCTCATTACTTAACACCCATCTTGCTCCGACAGAAGGAAAATAACCGTATTTGTTATTTGATCCGAATTTACTCGATCCATCAGCCCGGATAGTACCGGTAACGATATATTTATCCTTTACATTAACGTTGGCTCTTGCAAAAAACGATTGTATTTCTACAGTGGGTGAGGCTCCGGTCCCGTAAGGGTTTTGTTGCCTCGCATTTTGAAAGATATTTGTATAAGGAACATTAGTTCTAGTAGCTTCATCTAAGTTAGTATTAAACCCACTTGCAGTAATGCCGCCCCCTTTACTATTGGCTTTATAATATTCATATCCCAATAATGCATCTACTGTTAAATCTTCAGAAACCTCTGTACGATAATTTAACGTATGGGTAAGTACCGATGAAGTTAAAACACTATTTGCAATTGTTGCATTACCCTGGCCTGAAAGACCATTGTAACCAACCAGGAAACCTTCAGTATTTGCAGCCCTGCTGCCAACACTATGATTAATACCATACAAAACCTTATACTCTAAATTTTCAAGCAATTTATACGAAGCTGAGATGCTTGCCAGAAATGTACTTATACCAATTTTATCATTATAAGCATCTATTAAAGCTAAAGGGTTGCCGGAACCATTTGTTGGATAATAATAGCGGTTGTCTTTTCTAAAATCGAATGTCGGATTCCATTGTAAAGCAGAACTAACTAAATTTCCGGTAGAACCTGCATTATTAGATACTGGCACAACTGTTTCTCCTAAGTTTGCAGCTATTGCATTAAAATCAATACTTAACCTTTTGTCCAAAAATTTATATCCTCCATTGAACGTACCAATATATTTATCCAGTCGCGATTTTTTAAGAAATCCTTCATTTCTGGAACCTAGAAACGAGGCACGAAATCTTCCAACTTCATTGCCCCCACTAAAACCAAGGCTGTAATTTTGACTTAATGACTTTTGTGTAATAGCTTTTAATGCATCTACCGAAGAGCCACCATTTAGAG
This sequence comes from Chitinophagales bacterium, assembly GCA_038199395.1. Classification (GTDB taxonomy): domain Bacteria; phylum Bacteroidota; class Bacteroidia; order Chitinophagales; family Chitinophagaceae; genus Segetibacter. The sequence continues at coordinate 11,755 of JBBPZJ010000072.1, read as the reverse complement.
TTGAAGGAAGCCCGTATTTAGTTAAGGCACTTTTAAATTCATCTACATTTAAAATAGGGAACCTTTTCATAAATCCCACATTAACACCAAAATTTGTTCCCACTTCAAGTACTGTTGCTCCTGAAGTACCTTTTTTAGTTGTAATCACGACTACTCCATTTGCACCCCTCGAACCATAAATAGCAGAAGAAGAAGCATCTTTTAAAACGTCAATTTGTGCTATCGTATTCGGATCAATAAATAACAGTGGATTAGATCCCGGGCTGTTACCAAATGCTCCACCTATATTTGGTCTTGCAGAACCACCATCAAGTGGCACTCCATCTACTACATATAATGGATTATTTCCTGAACGAATGGATGAGGTACCCCTGATCTTAATTGTAGATGAGGCTCCTGGCTGCCCGCTATTAGTGGTAATCTCCAAACCTGCCACTTTATTTTGAAGCAGTTGGTCTGGCGAAATGATTTGCCCCTGGTTAAAATCTTTCGCTTTTACTGAAGATACAGAACCTGTTACATCTTTTCTGCGTGCTGAGCCATAACCAATTACTACCACATCGGTAAGGTTTGACGTCGCTGCACTCATGGAAACGGAAACGTTACCCGAAGTAATAGCTACAGTCTGATCTGCAAAGCCAACATAACTAATTCTTAACTGGTTTGACCCAGAAGGAACATTGATGCTAAAACTGCCATCGGCACTAGTTTTTGTACTGACCGATTTTCCCACAACTGAAACAGTTGCATCTATAAGGGGAGTGTTGTCTTTATTATCTGTAACCTTTCCCGTTACTGTTCTCAATTGTCCAAAAGAGGTGGACGACAGAGTTATAATCATAATAAAGCAAAGCAAGAGTTTAAATTCTTTCATATAGCGGTTTGTGTTTTAATGTGTCAAAAGTAGATGTACTTTCCTAATTGGTTTTTAATTTTTTTAACTATTTTTTTTTACACTATATTTTGAAATCTTGTTGAGAAACGAATAATAAAAGTGAATTAAAAGTTAAACACAAAAAAATAATGTATAAAGCAGCGCTAGAAATTAGAAGGTTTTGAAATACTACTGCACCTTATCTTAGATACCTTTCCTGTTTTTATTGCTGCATCCCTTCATAAAATTTACTTTATTTGTCTTTATTTTCTTTTTAAACGGGGTTAAATTTAAAGAGGATAAAGAGTAGGAAATGACGTAATTTGTTTTCAAACAAATAAGATTTGCAAAAGTTTAAGAATTAGAAACAATTTAAGTAGCTTATAATTTTCATTACATAAACACTTTACAATTTTAAAGGTTGAAACTTCAAAATGAATAATTGTTATTTTTACGTTCTATTTTTGTTTTAGGAATTATCCCGAAAACGATTGCTAAATGAACTATTATGTTTTTAAGTTTACTAAATGGTTTCTTTTGTATTGCTTTTGTTTTATTTGCGTATGTAAATCTTAACGATAACGACTCCTGGCTTTGGGTGCCTATTTATATGGTAGCTGCCATTTGCTGTGGGCTAGCAACATTTCATTTATATTATCCCGTCATTTATCTTATTGCAATTGCATTCTATTTAGTTTATGCTGTCCGGCTTTTTTTCGAAAAAGATGGTGTCAAAGATTGGGTAGTTAAGTATAAGCAGCCTAGCATTGTAGAAAGTATGCAGGCAACCAAGCCCTACATCGAGAAAACAAGAGAGTTTTTTGGCCTGCTGATTATAAGCGGAGCTTTAGCAATTGACTATTTTGCCGTAAACAATATTCAACATTAATATGCAGCAACAGAAAGCCGATTTGTTACAAGCTGTCATTTCTGGTATAGTTAAAAATAATGTAACGCATGATATAAACGCCTGGTTACATGAAAAGGCGAAATTAATAGTTGAAGAGAAAAATGCAGCTCAATTAAATCTTACTTTTTCAGCAGTTCCAAGGAAAACGGGAAAGCATCCAATTAAGTTAACGAATGAAGACAGGAATACAATAGAAGAGATTCATCGGGAGTATTCAATAAATGATTGGACGATTGACAGACTGTGCCGGGTCTGGTTATTATTAAACATCGACTCCTCTGATAAAGAAAACTATTTCAGGAAGATTGAAAACCTGTTTAAGGCTGCAGAGATGAATGAACTGGTTGCACTGTATTCTGCCTTACCAGGTTTTGATTATGCGGAAGACTGGCAAAGGCAATGTGCCGATGGTGTCAGAAGTAATATCGGAACCGTATTAGAAGCCATCATGTACAACAATCCTTACCCTTACAAATACCTGGGCGAACAGGCATGGAACCAATTGGTACTGAAAGCTTTTTTTACTGAGAAAGATGTAAACCGAATCATCGGATTAGATGAAAGAGCAAACAAAGAATTAGCAGCTATATTAATTGATTATGCAAATGAGCGTTGGGCGGCGCATCGTACGGTACATCCGCAATTATGGAGATTGGTTTCTAAATATATTAATGCAGGCAACTTCAGCAACATAGAAAGAGCTTTTACCAGTCATCGGGCTGAAGAAAAAAAAGCTGCTGCCCTTGCTTGCTTTTATAGTGAATATGCGCCTGCCAAGCTATTGCTGGAAAAAGAACCGGCATTGCAATCAGCGATTTTAGAAAATAAACTTAACTGGAATTCTTTGTAGTTCCTATATTACAAACTACTCATCATTTGCCATATGTGTTGCAGCTCTTTTGACGGGGAACAGATACAATCAGCAGACAGCGCCGCTGCTGTTGACTTACAAGGTATTAAGGGAATGCGTTTTTTCGATCCGCATGTTCACATGACTTCGCGTACTACCGATGACTACCAGGCGATGTACGATGCTGGCATTGTAGCCCTTATTGAACCTGCATTTTGGTTAGGACAGCCAAGAACTGGCATCGATAGTTTTCGTGATTATTATAGTAGCCTTATTGGATGGGAAAGGTTTCGCTCGTCTCAATTTGGTATAAAACATTATTGTACCATAGGCTTAAATTCACGTGAGGCAAATAATGAAAGTCTTGCTGAGCAGGTAATGGAAATATTGCCATTATTTATTTTAAAAGAAGGTGTTGTAGGAATTGGTGAAATTGGTTTTGATGATCAGACCGCAGCCGAAGAAAAATATTACCGCCTGCAACTACAACTTGCAAAAGAATCAGCGCTTCCTGTGCAAATTCATACGCCACACAGAGACAAAAAAAGGGGCACGCTTAAAAGTATGGACATTGCGGTGGAACATGGATTAAGTCCTGATATGGTTATCATCGACCATAATAATGAAGAAACGGTAAAAGAAGTACTCGATCGCGGTTTCTGGGCTGCCTTTACTATTTACCCTTTCACTAAGATGGGCAACGAACGCATGGTCGAAGTTGTTAGGCAATACGGTACAGAACGTATCATGATAAATTCTGCGGCAGATTGGGGTATCAGCGACCCGCTTGCAGTGCCTAAAACCGCTGCATTAATGAAAATGCGAGGTATAAGCACAGAAGATATTCATTTGGTTACTTATCAAAATGCGATAGCTGCGTTTGGCAAAAGTGGTCAGATAAACGAAGAAGATTTTGTAAGAATCAAAAATGTAGATCAATCGGAAAAATTTGAAGGTAACACCGTTTTACGGGGAGGCCAGCAACCAAGAATCGATAAGGCATCCATTTTTATTAGTTAAGTTTTTTGTACCGGCTTCATGCTTTCATTGATTTATCGTACTAATGAGCATGGTTATTTTTTTGTTACCAGCCGCGGAATTTCAATTGATCTTCGGTTGCGTCGCACACTTATACTGCAGCAAAAAAAATCATCAAGTTCATTTTGTTTGGCTTTAAAGCCCCTTTAGGGGTTTGGGGTTTTCTCTTACGTCTCATGCCGTTCATCTTTAAACTTTAAGCATCTTTGGTTTTTCATAAAAAAAAGCTTTTTTTTATTCTAAATAGCTAAATTCGATAGTGAAAAAAACAACTGGTTATCTGCGTTTAATGAGGCCTGCTAACATAGTCACTTCTGTTGCAGACGTATTAGCTGGTGTAGCTATTTCAGCATATTTTTTAAATCGATCGAACGAAATTCAAAACCTGGTTCCTGTATTATTACTGTGCCTGTCAACAATTGGATTATACGGCGGAGGTGTTGTTTTTAATGATGTTTTTGATGCAGAATTAGATAATGTTGAGCGTCCGGAACGTCCGATACCGAGTGGCCTTATAAGTAAAACAGAAGCTACCACTTTAGGTGCTATTCTTTTATTAGCAGGAGTATTACTTGCATTTTTTGTAAACCTTATTTCCGGCGTACTCGCATTGCTTGTCGTAATGTGCGCTTTGGTGTATGACAAATGGGGCAAACACCAGTGGTTTTTTGGTCCTGTAAATATGGGACTATGTCGCGGCCTGAACCTGCTTTTAGGCATAAGCATTATACCGGTGGCAGTGCAACATTGTTGGTATCTAGCTTTTGTGCCGATCATTTATATTGCCTCGATTACTATGATTAGCCGTGGCGAAGTGCATGGCGGCAGCAAATCAACTTTATATACGGCTTGTTTCTTATATGCAATGGTTCTGGGTTCTATCCTTTTCTTTTCTCTTGTCAAAGGAAATATTTCTTTTACCCTTGTTTTTCTATTGCCTTTTGCCTGGATGATCTATAAACCCTTATTTACGGCAATAAAAGAACCGGTGGGAAGAAATATTGGCAAAGCGGTGAAAGCCGGTGTAATAGCGCTGATACTAATGAATGCAGCATGGGCTGCTGCTTTTGGGGAATTGTTTATTGCCATAGTAATCGTTATTTTATTGCCTGTATCATTGAAATTGGGGCGACTTTTTGCAGTTACCTGATATATTTGCTCCTTGAAAATCAATGCTTATTACCTTTGATATTGCTTGAACAATTAAAAAAGCCGGTAAACCGGCATAGCACATCTCTCATCATGCCTGACTATTTACAACAATCGTTTTCTGTAAGCTTTGAATACAAAGTACATTTCACAAGTGGATTATTTGAAACTACTAATGCCCTTTTAAAAGATTTTTTAAAAGAGCGAGAAATAGAAGGTATTCAACAGAAAATATTGTTTGTTGTAGATGAGGGAGTTTCTAATAATCATCCTGACCTTTTTGATAAAATCAAACACTACTTTAATTCTTTCAATCTTGTAAAACTTGCTGAAAATATTATTGTTATTCCTGGTGGCGAACAGGCGAAGAATAATTTGCACTACAACGAACTAATTATAAATGCAGTAAATGATTTTGGAATCGATCGTCATTCTTATCTAGCTGCAATCGGTGGCGGTTCTTTGCTCGATCTTGCAGGATTATCTGCTGCAGTTTCTCACCGAGGTGTCAAACATATTCGCATTCCAACAACTGTACTGTCTCAGAACGACTCCGGTGTTGGGGTTAAGAATGGAGTTAATTTTAAAAATAAGAAAAACTTTATTGGCACCTTCGCTCCTCCTGTGGCTGTTTTCAATGATGATCAATTTCTAACTACTCTTACCGATCGCGATTGGCGATCTGGCGTCTCCGAAGCAATCAAAGTTGCTTTGATAAAGGATGCCGTTTTTTTTGAATGGTTAGAATTACATGCAGAAGATTTAACAAAAAGAGATTTGAAGGCCATGAAGTTCTTGATAAAACGGTGCGCAGAACTTCACCTTCAACACATTCGTGGTGGAGATCCTTTCGAAACCGGCTCAGCCCGTCCGCTTGATTTTGGGCATTGGAGTGCACATAAATTAGAGCAGTTGACAAATTTTGAAGTAACTCATGGCGAAGCCGTAGCAATGGGAATTGCTTTAGACAGTGTTTATTCTGGACTAAAAGGAGATATCACGGAAGATGATGTAAAAAGGATTATCAACCTGCTGCTAAATGTGGGTTTTGCCATCACTCATCCCCTAATTGAAGTACAGGATGAAGATAGTGCGGTGCTGCAAGGACTGAATGAATTTCGTGAACATCTTGGTGGTCGCTTAACCATTACTTTGCTTACAGCCATTGGTACAGGGAAAGAAGTACATGAAGTAGATTGGCTTTTGCTAAAGAAAGCAGCAGAAAAATTAAAAACGTTTAGTCTGGCTCCCGCGAAATAGCACCAGGTTTTTTAGCAATGCTGACAGGGATATGAGTATTCTCCGCAATTAACATCGTAAATTTAAACGGAGGATTGAGAATATCTTAAACAACAACTGTACCTGGGAAGAACAATTTGTTTAATGTATCAAAAGGTAAAACTGCTAAAACAGATATGAAAACACCTCATGGCCACTTAACTTATTGCACCAATATTCATGCAGGAGAAAGTTGGCAAGATCATTTCTCTGCATTAAAACAACATTTTCCTGATATCAAAAGTGCCCTTTCTCCTACTGCCCCAATGGGCATTGGGTTACGCCTATCTAATATTGCAAGTGTAGAATTATCGGAAGAAAGAGCATTAGCTCCTTTTAACGAATGGTTGCAGGAAAATAACGCTTACGTTTTTACAATGAACGGCTTTCCGTATGGTGGGTTTCATCATACAATTGTAAAAGACCATGTTCATGCTCCCGATTGGACAACCACAGACAGGCTTAATTATACAAAACGCCTTTTTAATATTCTTGCCTATCTGCTACCTAAAGATCTAGACGGCGGTGTTTCGACTTCCCCCCTTAGTTACCGGTATTGGTTCCCGTCGGATGATGCTTTGGGTTTGGCTAAAGAAATTGCCACTAATCATATAATTGATGTTGCAGAACAACTGATTGATTTAAATCGTTCAACAGGAAAAACACTTCATCTTGATATAGAACCGGAACCTGATGGGTTAATAGAAACAGGGAAAGAATTTATAGAATGGTATCAAAATTATTTGCTTAATGCCGGGGTCAAAAGAATAGCTTCGAAGTATGCTGTTAACAACGATGAAGCTGAAAAAATGATAAAGGAACATATTCGCTTATGTTATGACGTCTGTCATTTTGCAATCGGCTACGAGCCGCATGCAGAAATAATAAAACAGTTAGCAGCAGAAGGAATACAAACAGGCAAAATTCAGATAAGCGCTGCTTTAAAAGCTGCAATGAATGGAGAAGCTGACCGCAGGTCGAAGGTGAGAGGCGCTTTTGCAGCTTTCAATGAACCAACTTATTTACACCAGGTGATCGCCCGTGAAAAAGATGGAGGCTTTGTAAGATATCGTGATCTTCCTGATGCGTTAGAAGATGCTGAAAATTTATCAATAAATGAATGGAGAGCTCATTTTCATGTACCTGTATTTGAAAAAAATTTTGGAGTTTTAGATTCGACCCAGGATGATATTCGCCATGTACTTAATATTCAAAAGACAGCGCCTTTTACTCATCATCTCGAAGTTGAAACCTACACCTGGGAAGTGCTTTCCGATTCTTTAAAATTACCAATTGATCAATCCATTGTTCGTGAATTGCAATGGGTCGAAAATCAACTTTCTTTATAACACCCGTAAGCTATGAAAAAAACAGTAGTTATTGACATTGTGGGTTTATCATCTAACCTGATAGGCGAATGTACTCCTTTTATTAGACAACACGCTGCTGACCATAACCTTGCTACCATTGATCCTGTTTTGCCTGCTGTAACTACGTCAGTGCAATCAACTTATATTACCGGTAAATGGCCGTCAGAACATGGAATTGTGGGAAATGGTTGGTACGATCGCGAAGATTGCGAAGTGAAATTCTGGAAACAATCGAATAAGTTAGTGCATGCCGAGAAAATATGGGAAAGAGCAAAAAAGGAAGATGAAACGTTCACTTGCTCTACCATGTTCTGGTGGTACAACATGTACACCTCTGCTGAATACTCTGTTACTCCCCGCCCTAATTACCTGGCGGATGGCCGCAAAATGCCTGACTGTTATTCTCATCCCGCAGAGCTGAGAGATGAGTTGCAGAGCAAACTTGGACAATTTCCTTTGTTTCAGTTTTGGGGACCGGGAGCTAATATAAAATCTACTCAATGGATTGCTGATGCTTCTATGTTTACGGATGATAAGTACAATCCTACTCTCACGCTGATATATTTGCCACATTTAGATTATTGCCTTCAAAAGTTTGGTCCCGATTTTTCAAAAATCAATAAAGAATTGCAGGAAATTGATAGGGTGGTAGAAAAGTTAGTAAAATTCTACGAAGAAAAAGGGGCTTCGATCATCCTTTTGTCTGAATACGGTATAGCTCCGGTCACTACACCCATTCATTTGAACCGATTATTACGGGAAAACAACCTTTTACAAATACGAATAGAAAGAGGATTGGAACTGTTGGATCCGGGTGCTTCAAAAGCCTTTGCAGTAGCGGATCACCAGGTAGCCCATGTCTATGTTAACGATCCCGCTGTTACTGAAAAAGTGAGAAAACTACTTGAAAAAGTTCCGGAAATAGCCCTAATACTTGACAGGAAAGCACAGGCGGAATACCATATTGATCATGAAAGAGCGGGTGAATTTGTTCTTATGGCAGATGAGAAAAGCTGGTTCACTTACTACTTTTGGTTAAATGACGCAGTAGCACCAGATTATGCAAGGGTAGTCGATATTCATAAAAAACCAGGTTATGACCCTGTAGAAATGTTTATGACATCGAAAGCACGGGCGGGATACAAACTGCTGCGTAAAAAAGCTGGTTTTCGTTACGTTATGGATGTTATTCCTCTGGATGCGACCCTTATAAAAGGTTCTCATGGAAGTATTAAAACCCCTCCGCAGTATCTTCCTGTTTTAATTACTGATAGGAAGGAAAGTGAAAGTAACAGGGTAATAGCGGCTGATGTCTATGATATCATTTGGAGGCATTTGAATGTTAGCGAGCCGTAACCCCTTCAATTGTAAAGCCTTGTTTATTCTCTTTAAAATTATTGGGATAGATACAAATTGCATCAATGAGAGTTAGCGAAATTTTGTACTTTTTGCTTTTTTAGCCAAATCATATTTATAATTAGAGCGATTATTACTATAAGCAATCCTCCAAATTCCCTTGTTTCTTCAATCCACGGTTTTGTCGCCTTCATGGTTTGCACAAGATTTTCTGCATCGTGTTGTTCTGCCCAGTTCAGAACTCCACTTTTATCAAAAAAAAGATAAGCGGCATATGAAAAATAAACAACAAGGCCAATTGTATAAAGAATGGGCGAATACTTGTGATTAAGAGCTAAAAAGCATAATAAAGCTGCGTATAAATAAATAGGTATCCAAACGTAGGGGTCAGGATCATTGTACTGAAGAGCGGCAAACAAGATAAATATCACTACAAAAAGAATATTCAGGATCTTCATGGCTTATAAAAAAAGGTAATGAATTGATCAATTCTACTGGAGATAAATTACAAAAGGTACATCTTATTGAAGGATATACTTTTTTAATTGAGTTAAGATTTCAAACCTACAAAGGCCTCAACCAAATGTTTCTATAACTTATCGGCTCACTTTTATCACCATGCGATTGTAACTTAATGGGCGCAGCACCGTGCCTGCGATAGGAAGGCATACCTATATAAGGTGTATCACCTAAAAGGGTAACGTTATTTTGAACAAGAATTCCATTATGAATGACTGTAACTTGTGCCAATGATTTCAATGTTCCGTTATCGTTCCATTTCGGAGCAGTCCAAATAACATCATAAGTTTGCCATTCACCAGGTTTTCTCGAAGCGTTTGCCAACGGTACAGCTTGCTTGTACATGCTACCTACTTGTCCGTTTACGTAGGTAGTGTTTTTGTAGTTATCTAAGACCCGCAACTCATAACCTCCAGGACCCTAGGGAAGCGCCGCCAGAAAAATGCCGCTATTGCCGCGGGCCTGCCCGGAAACAGTGATATTAGAAGGAATACGATATTCTATATGCAACTGGTAATCAGTAAACGAACTTCTGGTTTGAATGTCACCAACGCTTTTGTCTACGGTCATTGCATTGTCTTCTAATTTCCATTTTGCTGCCGTTGAGTCCTTGGTGTTAATCCACTGGCCTAAGCTTTTTCCATCAAACAAAACAATAGCATCAGACGGAGCATCGCCATAATTTGCTCCGGGAGTTACCACTGGAGGAATTGGGGAATAGTACTCCGTTTCTTCAGGTTTCATTGTTTGCTGGGCAAAACAAACAGAGGAAATTCCCATCAATACTACAGATAGACCTGCTAGCTTATTCATTTAATTTTTTAAGTTTAGTTAATTGCGCTTTTGATACCCGCTTTGCTTCAATCGGAAATTTTCAGGCAGAAGTGCAGGTTCAGCAGCAGCAGGTATGTGTATATAAATATGAAAGTGGAAGGTATAAATTTTGCTGATAATATTTCAAATTTTGCTAAAAATCTAAGCCCCTCATTTTAATCCAAATGTGCTCATTTAGCTAAAAGTTTAATGATGTGAGAAGGAAAAGCAGTAAGACCTGCTAAGCACATTGTTTCTTCATGCCACTACACCAATTGCATTTGTTCAAGGTTTAATTAAAAGGCGTTCTTCCGATAAAACCAAGATCACTTATTTAATTGTAATGTAATTACCCCTACCTTCATGCGATATCAAAATTCTATGAATCTCGCAAGTGTCTCACAAATACTTAATCAAGGTATTAATTCTTTTTATATTCGTTTAGACAGTGAATTTACTGTCAAAACAATTGAAGATAATCTTACTAATGTTTCAGCTTCAGAAACTTTTGAAGTAGGAAGGTGTTTTTTAAGTTCTTTCAAAAAAAAATACTGCGAAAATTTTACGATAGCGTTTGAAGATTTACAGAGATCAAAAGAAAACATACAGGTAGTTACTGCGCCAATAGAAACAAGCGGAAATGAATTAATGATAAAGTGGAATATTAATTCGATTAGAAAGGATGATAATACGATAAGTGGATATGAATTATTAGGAGTTCAATTGAAGGACGAGGAGAACCGACAAGTTGAAACACAAGCAGTTGATTTGAAGGATAACTTATTTGATCAATATTCTCAACCTTATTTTTCTTACGATTTTAATGGAAATATTTTAAACGCTAACCTTGCTTTTAGCAACTTATTACAGTATGAACAAGCAGAACTTTTAAAACATTCTTTTCTTTCACTAGTGCCGGCTTCTGATATTTCTGTTGTGCGAAAAAATATCGCCGACGCTGCCAATGGTTTTTCCTTCCATTTTGTTTGCTCTTTACTCAATAAAAACAACGAAAAAGTCGTTGTTAATATTATAAATACGCCTTTGATTCAAAACCAAGTTTTTGTCGGAGTAAATGGGTACATTAAGGAAATGACAGAAAAAACTGTAAAAAGCAACAGTTTATTTGTAGATGATAAACGACTAATATTAGTTCTGAGCAGGTTAAAGAAAATATTAGGTTCTTCTCAAGACATGATTTGTGCTTTTGATGAAAGTGGAAAATTTACGTATGTAAGTGCAGCTTGTAAAGAAATTCTGGGGTATAAGTCAAAGGAGTTGATTGGGAAAGATTACTTGAACTTTGTCTATCCAGAAGATGTAGAACGTTCAATAAAAGCAACTGAAAGTATAAAACAGGGTACCGGAACAACAAATTTTGAAAATCGTTTTTACCGGAAAGATGGTTCCGTTGCCAATCTTATATGGTCCTCACGTTGGGAGGAAAATGACAAAAGATTTTATTCCATTGCCCGCGATGCTACTGAAAAAAAACTTATTGAAGCCAATTTAAGAGCGTCAGAAGAAAAATATAAAACTTTATTTTATGATCACTCTGTTCCCAGTTGGATTTATGAGATAGAGACTTTAAAACTTCT
>JBBPZJ010000071.1:0-2465 GCA_038199395.1 Chitinophagales bacterium | reverse complement strand
CACTTTCTAACCATAGCCCCAATTTAAATTGATTAGAAGGAAAGACTTCGTAATAAAACGTGCGATCCTGGCTTGTATTCGCATTGTTTTGCCCGCCATTGCTTGACACAAGCTTCATAAACTCGCCTCTCTTAATATTATCGGAACCTTCAAACAATAAGTGTTCAAAAAAGTGGGCAAACCCTGTTCTGTTAGTCTCTTCATTTTTTGAACCGACGTGGTACATTACCGAAACTGCAACTATCGGAGCTGTCTTATCCTGGTGCAGTATTACGTGTAATCCGTTTGGAAGATCATACTCTGTAAATGTTGCTTTTTGTGCTTGCGCTGTTAAACCGGTTAGCGCTGCCAGTGCTGCACTTAAAAATTTTCTTGTTAAAAACATTGCTTTTCTTTTTTGGGATGAGAGGCTCTTGAACAACTCAGGATGGCTCTTGAAGGATAAATCTGAAAGCCTTATTAATTTCTTTCAAACATATATAAAATACTGCGCTATTCATTATATGAGAGAATTATTTTTTACAGTACCGATATATTTCCCAGTGTTAGAAGCTGGTTTCGAAGTATGTGAAATAATTTGTAGAGCGGCTCAACCTGCCTCAACTACATAAATTATCAACAAATAATTACTATAGTTTTTGCGAAAGTCGATTTTTATTTTAACTTTGTAACTCAAAGTACTTTTAAATGAAAGAAGGTCAGGATTATATCCGGGATATAGCTGAGATGCGCTCCATGATGGAACGTTCTTCAAAATTTTTATCACTCTCTGGTTGGGCAGGCATCATGGCAGGTACTTATGCCTTGTTCGGAGTCTTTATTTCTTACAAAGTTTTCCACTTCAATTCTGACAAAATAGCTTATAGCACCTTGCAGCCAGGTAATCTATCTTCCAACTTACTCAAAGTAGTTTTTTTAGCCATTATTATATTGATATTGGCAATAGGCACAGCTATTTTTCTTTCCTACAAAAAAGCGCAAAAAAGGGGTGAGCAACTGTGGAATCCTACTGCCAGACGGCTCCTGATTAATATGTCTGTTCCACTGGTAGCTGGTGGCCTTCTGATCGTTATTTTAATCTCCAAAGGATTGATTGGCTTAATTGCTCCCTTCACATTGTTATTTTATGGACTTGCGTTGTACAATGCCAGCAAATTCACTTATGAAGAAGTGAGAAGTTTAGGGCTTATTGAGATAGTACTTGGTCTAATTAGCACCTACTTTGCTGAATATGGATTACTATGCTGGGCCGTAGGTTTCGGCGTTTTTCATATCATTTACGGCATTTACATGCATTACAGGTACGAAAGATGAAAGCATCAATCAATGGTTTGAATAAAGCATTTGAAAGCAGGATCAGGCTGGGCATTATGTCGGTGCTTGCGGTGAATGACATGCTCGACTTTAATGCACTAAAGGAATATCTTGATGTGACGGATGGCAATTTAGCAAGCCACCTCAAAGGGTTGGAAAAACAAGAATTTATAGGCATGGAAAAGTCGTTTGTTGGTAGAAAACCAAATACAAAATACTTCGTTACTAAGGGCGGTAAAAAAGCTTTTAATGATCATCTTACAGCATTGGAAAAAATCATTCAGTCACATAAATAAAACCAAATACAACAACAGAAAAATGAACTCTTATGGTAAAAGAAATTGTTTCAAACCACGAAAAATTATACACCTCTAAAAGTTGTACGCGGCGAATAAACAAACATTCAAGTGGCATTCAAAAGCTGCTTCAAAGCCATTTAGTATTTATTCTAATTGACGGCTAAAAATATTTTTTTGCATATTTACTTTGCATCTCAAAGTACTTTTCAGAACTTTTATGAATTAATCTATCATTTATTAAATCGAAATTATTATGACACAGCAACACGAATTAACAACACAGCCAATTCATCGTGCTTCAGTAAGTAAAAGAATGATCCAGGGAGGGGTCATTGCTTTGGTCCTGATCTTGCTTTTTTTGTCTTCCGGCGGATGGTTTTCTCTAAAGGCTAAGCCAGAATGGGGGCAACTTTGGATGATTAGGCCCCTCATTATTGTTCCGGTTGCAGGTACGCTTGGGGGCATGTTTTATTACTTCATGGATCACCTGCGTTACCACGGTTGTTGGAAAAAGATAGTCGCTATAATTTTAAGCTTGTTTGGTTACATAGTTGCGCTTTGGTTCGGTACTGTTTTAGGCTTAGCAGGTGTCTGGTGGCATTGAAAACCATTGGTCCGTATCAAAAATTTTACATAAATTATTTCAAAGCATAAACTCATGAAAAACGAAATACTTACGCATATAAACGAACCCAGGCAACTCGAAAAGTTGTATCGTATCAATAAAGTCTCCTTTAAACAAACATTCGCCACGCTATATCCGGAGCTTAAAGACAACATACTTGCTAATTTCTGGAATGAAAGGCTCAATTACGAAACTGAAGAAATCAACTGGGGTACAAGAAGAGAATT
>JBBPZJ010000070.1:0-2139 GCA_038199395.1 Chitinophagales bacterium | reverse complement strand
GCAATCGTAGTGAAACATAGTGATTTTATCATAAGCTTCTTTAAAGTTAGCAGCAACCTCACAAACATAACTTTCCCCTTGGAGGTAAGAAGATATGCTATGCGCCAGTTCTGCCTCATCTTCTATCACAAGAATTTTCATGCTACAAAAGTGGAAGGAAACTTTGGATTAAATCTGGATGAACTTTCAGACCTGCATAAATTTTTTTAATCTTCATAGTTTTTTAATTGTATTTATTTCCAGATTAAAATAAGCATTCCTGTAATTATAAATCCTGCTCCCAATAATACTTTTGCTGTGATAGGTTCTTTAAGAATTAGAAATGATAGTAACAGGGTAACGACTATACTTGCTTTATCAATTGATGCCACGTAAGAAACCTGCCCTTCTTTCATGGCTCTGTAATAAAATATCCATGAAAAAGAAGTGGTGATACCTGATATAGCAAGAAAAACAAGGTTCTTTGCAGGTGCATGTTGTAGTTCGTGGTAAGCGTTTCTTAATATAAAAGCATTTGCAATAACAATGGTGAAGACAACACTGGTACGAATAGCTAACGCTGTATCGCTGCTCAAATCCTTCATTCCAAACTTTGCAATTACCGAAGTAAGACCGGCAAAAAGCATTGATATAATTGCATAAATAATCCATCTTTCCATAATAAATAATTATTTTAAATGATTGTAAATATTGTACTAAGATACTTTTGGAACCAGGCAGAATTACTGCTATAAAGCTTTACTTGCGTCGCACCCTTGTACAGTTTTTTCTATATTGAGCAAACCTGAAGTTGCTAACATAACACGGTAAAAGATGCTATAAAAAGATACGGTAAAAGTGAGTGACCCCGCAAGTGTGACGGGGGAGCCACAACCGGAGTTGAACAAAGAACTTATGACCGCTACCAAAGAAATTAAGATAAGTATCATTGTCATTTGATTCCGGGCGGTATTACCATAACCGGTATGCAGGCATGATGAACTACATGCTCTGCAACACTGCCACTCAACAAATGTGATAACCCCGTTCTGCCATGTGTACCCATTACAATCATATCGGCTTCCCACTCTTTCGCAATGTTCAGGATTTCTTCATTGGGAAAACCTTCAGGTGTAAATTCGTACACCTCTCCTGTACCGTTGTACATACTAATCATTTGTCGGATAGTATCCTGTGCTTCTTTTAATAGTGCCATCTCACTTTCTTCCCTGGTAGGACCAGCTTCTATATTCACGCTTTCTTTATTTCTGTCTATCACATAAAGCAAGGCAACTTCTGCATTCAAAGCGTGGGCTAAATCGAAACCTGCTTTAGCAGCCTTAAGCGAAAATGAACCACAGTCAACAGCAATCAATATTTTTCGGTAAGCCATAGAAGGATGTTTTATCGTTTAGAGAAATTTGAGACTATTAATGCCTACAAGCACTGCTGCTATCGAAAGCAAAAAACTGCCGGTAGCATACAGCAGGAAAAGGAAGTAATTACCACTCTGCAATAACTTCAGGTTTTCATAAGCAAATGCTGAAAAAGTAGTCAATCCGCCACAAAAACCTGTTATAAAAAATAACCGCCAATCGGGGGAAAACCAATTAAAACGCTCGGAGAAAGCATAAAACAAACCAATTAAAAAACAGCCGGTAATATTTACCGCAATGGTAGCAAAGGGGAAATTATAATGTACATGCCGCAAAAACCAAACAGCTACTCCATAACGCAGCAGTGAACCTATAGCGCCACCAAGGCAAACGGTAACTAATAGCTTTATCATGATTTCCTATTTGTATTCCCAAAACTCAACTTCTTTATATATAACCGAGTTTCCTTTTAGTATGTCTTTATGCGTTTTAAAGAACTCCTGCAGTTTTTCTTTTTCATCCACCAATTCTATGCAAACTGTCAATCCAGATGTATCGCCTTCTGCTGAATTGTAAGCCATCTTTCCACCTTTTTGTACGGCTGCATGAGTATGAAATACATGTGCATTCATGATGCCTGAAGCCTTTGCTTCCTCCATAATTTTTAAATATTTGCTTTTAGAAAATATCTTTCTTAAAAGGCTTTTCGATTTGATGGCTTCACCGGTTGTCATGTAAATGCGAAGCTTGCCCATCTTTGAAATATTCAATTCCTCTGTCATTG
>JBBPZJ010000069.1:0-2180 GCA_038199395.1 Chitinophagales bacterium | reverse complement strand
CATCATTGTACCATGAAACAATACTTCCCTGCCAATCGGTTTTGATAGGATGAAAACTCAGGAAACCTTTCCTGGTACTGTCATAATAAGGAGTTTGACACCATGAAGTATGAAAGGATAGAAGAAGGAGTAGCAAGTAGATTTTCTGCATGTTTAGACGGATTGAAGCATAAAAAAAGCTCGATAAAAAGGTTTTCAGTACAAGTGAGTGACCCCGCAAAATTGACGGGGGAACCACAACAATGTTGATTGCACATCCTTAGTTTGCAACCAAAAATAAGTATTAACAGCACCTAAAAATATTGCGCAGGAAATACTTTACTGCAATTAGTTTTTTTGAATAATTCGTATCGCTTTTATAATGGAATTTATGAATATCACAGTGGTAAACCTAACACAAAATAGTATTTTTCCATCCTTTTGTATCCTTATCTACAGCTTCTCTTATATTGTTAGAAGCTATTTCAAGCTCCCCGCAGCCCATTCCACCGCCACCAATGATTTAAAGAACTTCGTCTTCAACTCCAACAGTTTTTGCCTAATCTCCAACACTTTATTCTCCCTGCTGTTTAATAAAAACAAACTACTTTCTCCAATCGAAAATTTTGTTTCTTCAGCCCGTAATAATCTTACGTAATTGTCATAGGCATCTTCATATATTTTCACTTGTTTACGAAGTGTCACTACCTGGTTAAAATAATCACGCACCTTATTTTCTATTTCAAGCATTGCCTGGTCACGCTGCAGGTCTGTTGCCTGGATTTTTATTTTCGCCCCTCTGTATTCACCTCTTCCTTGTCGCAAAAACAAGGGTAGTCCGAATTCAATTCCATATTTATAATTGTTCTCAAAAACATTTTGGCCAACACCTTTCCACGGCTCGTAACCTTTATTTAAAAAAATATAATTAAAGTTCAATGAAGGTAAAAGGCTTTGAAACTTTAACCTTCGTTCCGCTTCAAGCACCTGCAGCTTTTGATTAAATGTTTGAATTTTTGGATGATTGTCTTTTGCAGTGACAAGGGCATCTTCAAGAGAAGGAACAGGGTATTGATTTACATTTAAAACATTCCACGCAGTATCAGGAATAATGTTGGCAGGCAATTGAAAAGGCTGTTCATTTTCAAGCCACAAAAAATTAGAAAGCTCTAACCCTGCAGCCTGCCACCGGTATTGAGCTTCAGTTGCCATGAACTGGAAGTTCTGCAATTGTGTTAGTGCTTCTATTGTATCGATTGCCGCTCTGTCCCCACCAAAAAATGAACGACGAACAAGCTTCAATCTTGCCTCATTAACGCTTATCACGTTTGTTGTTATATTGTACACATGGTATTCTCTCACCCAGTTCCAATAGGCTGTAGCAGCGTCATACAACAGGTTGTTCAATTCATTTCTTCGTGCTGCTTCACTTTGCTTAACTATTATTCTTGCCTGCTCCAAAGTAGTACGTCTTCTATCTGTTACAAGGTTTTTTAGGAACGGTAAACTCATTCCTACATAACTGCTTCTGCCTCGTGTTGCTTCCGCTGTTAATCTATCACCGCCGTTATCTTCTAACCCCGCTTTAAAATCTATTCCGTACCATGTTGGTATTTTCAATTCAGGGTTCGTGTAGAAATAATAGTTTTTGCCATCAAAAGTTTTTTGTGAATTCGATATATAAAACGAAGGGTCAAACGCACCCTTTGCCGCAAGCCTGTTTGCTTCAGCGCTATCAACAATAAGGTTAGCCTGTTTTGCTACCGGGTGATACTTTCTTACTATATCAAAAACATGATTAAGTGTAAGAATATTTTGTTGGCTGTGTACTTGCGATAATGGTCCGAGAGCTGAAACTATAGTTAGCAATATTGGTAGAAAAACAAAAGAATTTCTTTTTGTACCCGGCCATAAAATATCTATTAAACATCGTTGCGTCGCACACTTGTACTGCAACAAATACATCAGCGGTTTCATCGTTTTTGGTTTAGGCCTCTTTAGGTTTTTTGGCTTCTTTTGTTCCCTTTCCGGGTTTAGTGTCTTTATAATAATCAGCAGGAAAACCATTAATTTGTCTCCATAGCTCATACCATACCGGTACATCTTTCAACAATGCAAAACCATTAGCTCCTGTACCCATCTTCAAGTCTTTTGGCCATGGTCTGTCGTCTTTATCTTCTACTACCAGTAATCGAAACAAT
>JBBPZJ010000068.1:0-12361 GCA_038199395.1 Chitinophagales bacterium | reverse complement strand
AGCAAAAATAGTAATCAGATAATATTTACATTTTTCTGGAGTGAGGCAAACCATTGGGAGAATAAAAACTTTACGATTAAGATAGAAGGTAATTAGCTTGTAACTCTATTAAATTTGCAGAAAGCTGCTGTACGATAAGTAATATGTTACCGATTTTGCATAAGGGTAAATTATAAAAGGTTTTTTAAGACAATATCATTAACCCAAGAAAATCCTACCTCTTTTTTAATATTCAATATTCAATTATAGGCTCCAAAGTAAATTGCATTTGTTTGGATTTGAATATTGGAAGTTGAGCATTAAAAATTTTCTTAAGATTAATGACATTGTTTTTTAGGAATTATTTTTTTATTAGTACTATAAGACTTAATCTTCAAAATAAACTATTATGAAACAGTCTGCCCCTTATATTGATGTAGTTAAGATGACTATTTCATTTTCTCTTCAAAATGATTATGAAAATCAGGTATCCGTTGACGGTGTTCACCAGGTATCTCTTGCCGGAAGTTTTAATCATTGGACTCAGGATGTGCTGCTGATGCAGCAGGATAGAGACGGAGTATGGAAGATTGAAATCCCGATACTGCCTAAGGGGAAATATTACTACAAATTTTTTTTGGATGACAAAATGTGGCTCGAGGATATAGCTAATTCTAACCGTGAACCTGATGGCTTTGCAGGATTCAACAGTGTTTTAATTATAGAAGAGGAATTGTAGCAACCCTGTGGCTGGCGTTTAAGTAATTAAATTAAATCATGATTAGAAATGTGAGGAGAATGACGCCGTGGTATAGTGTTTGATTTAATGCTATTATAACCTTAAATAACATCACAATTTATTAAGAGCCTTATTTAAATGAATCATTATTACTTTTTTCCTACGGAGCCTTGCCAATACTTGCAATCGTACCTGTATCATCAATAAATATTTCTTCACCTAAAAAATATAATATTATGGCTACTACTGTTGCCGATTTTGCTATTAACCGGATTTCTGAATGGGGAATAAAAAGAATTTTTGGTTTCCCCGGAGATGGCATTAACGGATTTATGGGTGCGCTAAACCGTGCAGATAAGTTAATAGATTTTGTACAGGTAAGGCACGAAGAAATGGCCGCTTTTATGGCTTGCGCCCATGCCAAGTTCACTGGTGAAGTTGGTGTATGTATGGCAACATCAGGCCCTGGCGCTATTCATCTGCTGAATGGATTATATGATGCTAAAATGGATCATCAGCCGGTTGTTGCAATTGTAGGTCAGCAGGCACGGCAAGCGTTAGGTGGAAATTATCAGCAGGAGGTTGACCTCATTTCATTATTTAAAGATGTAGCGGGAGAATATGTTCACATGTGTAGCGACCCTATGCAAACACGTCATTTAATTGACCGCGCTTTCCGTATCGCTCAGTCAGAACGAACCGTTACCTGCATTATTTTTCCAAACGATGTGCAGGAAGTGGATTATGAAGATCCTGAGAGAGCACATGGCACTGTTCATTCCGGTATTGGTTATCGGAAGCCTGTGATAATACCAAAAACAGAAGATTTACAAAGAGCAGCCAATATTTTAAATAAGGGTGAAAAAGTAGCTATGTTAGTGGGCGCAGGTGCTTTGGAGGCTGCTGATGAAGTGATAGAAGTTGCCCAACTGTTAGGCGCCGGTGTTGCAAAAGCATTATTAGGAAAAGCAGTATTGCCGGATGACCTGCCTTTTGTTACGGGTTCTATCGGTTTATTAGGCACTAAACCAAGCTGGGATTTGATGACGGAATGTGACACATTACTAATGGTAGGTTCGAGTTTCCCTTACTCAGAGTATTTGCCAAAAGAAGGTCAGGCAAAAGGAGTGCAGATAGATATCGATGGCAAAATGCTAAGCATCCGTTACCCAATGGATGTTTGCCTGCAGGGTGATTCTAAAGAAACATTGAAGGCTTTAATTCCGCTTCTAAAAAAGAAAAAAGACCGGAGCTGGCAGGAAAAAATTGCAAAGGAAGTAGATCGTTGGTGGAAGGTACTGGAAGCACGGTCAAAAGACAGTGCTGACCCTATTAATCCTCAACAGGTATTTTGGGAGCTATCTAAACGATTACCTAATAATTGTATCATTTCTGCAGATTCAGGTTCAACTGCTGCATGGTTTGCACGTGATTTAAAAATAAGGAAAGGAATGAAAGCTTCCTTGTCCGGCAATCTTGCAACCATGTGTCCTGGTATGCCTTATACCATTGCTGCAAAATTTGCTTACCCAGACAGGGTGCCTATTTGTTTAATTGGAGATGGAGCATTTCAAATGCTCGGTATGAATGGTATGATTACAATAGGAAAATACTGGAAGGAATGGTCGGACCCAAGGTTGATAATTTTGGTCTTGAACAATAGGGATTTGAACATGGTAACCTGGGAGCAACGTGCAATGGTGGGCGACCCACGGTACGATGCATCGCAGAACGTTCCTGATTTCCCTTATGCAGAATATGCTAAAATGCTAGGGCTCGATGGTATAAAAGTAGATGACCCGAAGAAAGTACCTGATGCCCTCGATTTTGCCTTTAAAGCACGCAGACCTGTATTGGTAGAAGCATATACTGACCCATCTGTACCAATGACACCGCCTCATATCGACTTTAAACAAATGAAAAATTATACTTCGGCGATATTGAAAGGTGATAGCAAAGCATGGGATATGGTTAAGCAAACTTATAAGGACGTAGTGGATGAATACCTCCATTAAAAATGAAAACTATTAATGATACGTCGGGTAATGTAATAAGCGTTGAACAGTTACAGGTTTCAGCTTATAAAATACCTACAGACGCACCTGAGGCAGATGGCACTGCGGAGTGGAACAGCACAACTTTGATTCTGGTTCAGATAGAAGCGGGTGGTGAAACCGGCATAGGTTATGGTTATGCAAACGAGGCAACAGCTTATTTTATTGAAAAGAAGCTAAAAGAATTGGTAATTGGTAAAAATTCTTTTGACATACCCGGTATCAATCTCTTTCTCACCAGGCAAATACGTAACAGCGGAACTTGTGGCATTACCATGATGGCAATATCAGCTATTGATAATGCTTTGTGGGATTTAAAAGCTAAATTATTGAACGTACCCTTATGCCAATTGTTAGGCAAGGTAAAAGACGAAATGCTGATATATGGCAGCGGCGGCTTTACTTCTTATAACAAACAACAACTGCAAAATCAGTTTAGCGGTTGGGCAAAGCAAGGCATAAGGTATATGAAAATGAAGATAGGAGCTCATCCTGAAGATGATGTAGAAAGAGTCAAGCATGCAAGAGAAGCTATAGGCACTGAGGCCAATTTAATGGTGGATGCAAACGGAGCTTATTCTGCAAAGCAGGCACTTGAAAAAGCGCAACAATTTGGGGAGCATAATGTAATGTGGTTTGAAGAACCTGTGTCATCTGATAATCTGAAAGGGCTTCATTTTATTCGTGAACATGCACCTGCACAAATGAATATTGCTGCCGGTGAATACGGATATAACCTACCTTATTTTGAAGCCATGTTAAATGCAAATGCAGTAGATATTTTACAGGCAGATGCAACACGATGCGGGGGAATTTCAAATTTTCTAAAAGCAGGTTTTCTGGCAGAAGCGCACCAGTTGCCATTTTCTTCACATTGCGCGCCTGCACTTCATTTACATGCTGCTCTTGCCTTGCCTTCATTTTTCATTTCAGAATATTTTCATGACCATGTACGCATAGAAAATATGTTGTTTGATGGCATATCTCCTCCAAAGAATGGGGTTCTCAAACCCGACTTAAACAGATCGGGATTAGGCTTTGAATTTAAATTTCAGGATGCAGAAAAATATAAAATTTAAATCATTACAATTATGATAGATACTCCGCAAACAAAAGAAAGAAAGCAAGGTGAAGTTGTACCGCAAGGCGATGGAAAGCCGCCGATAATTGGCGAAGGATATGGAGGTAGAACCGCAGATGGAGCAAAACTAGATACCCGTTTTAAAACCGAATATTCTATCGGGGTAAATGTACAGGAACTGGAAAAAGAATTGATGAAGGCGGTTACCGGGGAAGTGCGTTTTGATGACGGGAGTCGTGGACTCTATTCAACCGATGCATCCAACTACAGGCAGATACCAATTGGAGTCGTATTGCCTAAAACCGAAGAAGACATCATCAACATCATTAACATCTGCCACAAACATAAAGCGCCGATAGTAAACCGTGGCGGCGGAACGAGTCTTGCGGGGCAGGGTTGTAATGTAGCCGTGCTGGTGGATATGAGTAAGTACTACAACCAGATTTTGCATATTGATAAAGATAAAAAGCTGGTATCAGTTCAACCGGGAATAGTGCTTGACGAAATGCGACACGCAACAGAAAAACAGGTTGGGTTAACTTTTGGCCCTGACCCTGCTACGCATACACATTGTGCATTGGGCGGTATGCTTGGGAATAACTCCTGTGGAGTGCATTCTGTAATGGCACAGTTCCAGGGAAATGGAGCAAGAACATCTGATAATACTGAATCGCTAACCATTGTTACCTACGATGGTGTTAAAATGAAAGTCGGCCCTACATCGGATGAAGAATTTGAGCAGATAATAAAAGACGGCGGACGTAAGGCAGAGATATACCAAAAGATGAGAGACCTGCGGGACAAATATGCGGATAAAATAAGAGAAAAATATCCAAAGATTCCACGCCGGGTATCAGGCTATAATTTGGATGAATTATTGCCGGAAAAGGGTTTTAATGTAGCCCGTGCATTGGTTGGTTCCGAAAGTACATTGGTTACTATTGTAGAAGCGACTATGCAACTTTTAACTGCACCAAAAGCAAGAACCTTGTTAGTATTGGGCTATGATAATTTACCCAATTCAGGTTATGCTGTTATGGATATTCTGCCACACAAACCGATAGGGCTTGAAGGCATGGATGATAAGCTGCTGGAGTTCATGCGCAGGAAGGGTTTAAATGTAAAGGATATTACATTATTACCAAAAGGCAATGCATGGCTGTTAGTAGAATTTGGTGCCGATACAAAAGAAGAAGCTGATAATAAAGCAAAGGCATTAATAGAGGATTTAAAAAATAAAAAGAATACACCCACTTCAAGCATATTTGATATACCCGAACAGGAAGAAAAATTGTGGAAGGTTCGTGAATCAGGGTTAGGCGCAACTGCATGGGTGCCGGGTGAACCAAACGGCGGTCCGGGTTGGGAAGACTCCGCTGTAGCTCCGGAACATGTAGGAGACTATTTAAAAGACCTTCGTGACCTTTTTACGAAATATGATTATTATCCTTCTATCTATGGTCACTTCGGTCAGGGCTGCATTCACTGCCGGGTGGGCTTCGATTTTTTAACCGAAGATGGCATTGAAAAGTATAAAAGATTTACTGTAGAGGCATCACACATGGTTGTAAAGTATGGCGGGTCGCTTTCAGGTGAACATGGCGATGGTCAGGCACGGGGTGATTTATTGGAGATAATGTTTGGAAAAGAATTGGTACAGGCTTTTAAAGAATTTAAACAAATATGGGATCCTGAATGGCGGATGAATCCAGGAAAAATTGTAGACACTTATGGTCAGACAAACGATTTGCGTTTGGGCACAGATTACAATCCTCCTCAATTAAAAACCCATTTCAAATTTCCCGATGATGCTTTTAGCTGGGAACGGGTTACACTTAAATGCGTTGGTGTAGGTGAATGCCGCAGGCACGAAGGCGGTGTAATGTGCCCCAGCTATATGGTAACAAGAGAAGAAAAGCATAGCACCCGTGGCCGCGCAAGAATGTTGTATGAGATGCTGCATGGCGATGTGGTAAAAGGCGGCTGGAAAGACGAGCATGTGAAAGAGTCGTTAGACCTGTGCCTTGCCTGCAAAGGTTGTAAACATGATTGTCCGGTTAATGTTGACATGGCAACTTACAAATCAGAGTTTTTATCTCACTATTATGAAGGCAGACTTCGGCCAAGAACAGCTTACATATTTGGATGGATATACTGGTGGTCGAAAATTGCTTCAAAAATGCCTGGAGTAGCAAACTTCTTTATGCAGGCTCCCGGTATCAGTACCGTTACAAAAGCACTTGCAGGCATTGCACAACAACGTAAAATGCCAAAGTATGCAGAGATTACGTTTAAAGAATGGTTTGAAGAAAGGCAAAAAGCTAAAGCCAAAAACTGGAAGGCAGAAGGTGAAAGCGACAGAAACCAGGAAACAGGTAATGGAAGAACTGCAAGCCCCGTTGGCAAACATGTTATTCTTTGGGCTGATACTTTCAACAACAACTTTTTGCCCCAAACATTGGTTGCAGGTGTTGAAGTTTTGGAGGCTGCGGGTTTTGAAGTAATTGTTCCCAAACAATCGCTTTGCTGCGGCAGACCTTTATATGATTTTGGCATGTTAGATACTGCCAAGAAAATGTTGCTGCAAATATTAGATGTTTTAAAAGATGATATAAAAAATGGGGTTCCTATTGTTGGTCTTGAACCCAGTTGCGTGGCGGTCTTTAGAGACGAACTGACCAATCTTTTTCCGCATCATGAGAATGCAAGCCGCTTATCTAAGCAAGTATTTACACTGGGTGAATTTTTAGAACAGAAAGCGCCTGACTTTAAAATACCCCAATTGAAGAGAAAGGCAATTGTACACGGGCACTGCCATCATAAATCTATCATGAAGATGGATGCGGAAAAAGCTGTCTTGAAAAAAACAGGCTTGGATTATAACATACTCCCTACAACCTGTTGTGGTATGGCCGGCTATTTTGGTTACGAAAAAGGTGAGCATTACGATGTATCAGTAAAAGCAGGCGAACTTTTATTATTGCCTTCGGTAAGAGATGCCGATAATGATACCATCATCATTACCGATGGGTTCAGTTGCCGCGAGCAAATCGAACAGCAAACCAACCGTAAGGGAATGCACTTAGCACAGGTAATACAAATGGGATTGCGCGAGCAAAATGGCGAGGAAACAGGAGCCTTTCCAGAGAAAAAATATGTGGATGAAATGCAGTTAAAAAATCCAAAACGAAAGAGAAATCTTCTAATAGCCGCAGCTTGTTTAACAGCAGGTATTGTGGCTTACAAGATGGTAATGAGTTTTAAAAAAACAAATATTGATTATGCGATATAAAGTATTATCTGCTGCAGAGAAAACAACGTATGCACTCGTATTTGAAAGTGGTGACGATGCCATGGAAATATTGAAAACATTTGCTAAAGAACATTCATTAAAGGCAAGCCGTTTTACAGCCATTGGTGCATTCAGTGAAGCATTGTTGGGATATTTTGATTTTTCAATAAAAGATTATAAGAAAATACCGGTAAATGAGCAGGTGGAAGTTTTGTCTCTTTTAGGAGATGTCGCTTTATATGGAGATGACCCGACAGTTCATGCGCATGTTGTGCTTGGCAAGTTTGACGGAGCTGCTATCGGAGGCCATCTATTAAGTGCTAAAGTACATCCCACGCTGGAAGTTATTCTGGAAGAGACACCCTCTTATCTTCAAAAAAGAATGGATAGAGAAACAGGACTTCCCCTGATTGTAATTGATTAAGGAATGATTTTTTTGAACAATAAGTATCACTAAAATTATGTTTGTGTCAAATAAAACCGGTTCTGTTATTGGCTCTATAGGTGCTGCTATCGGTAAAGGATTGATTGCAGGCCTCGCTGGCACTGCCGCAATTACCATTTCGCAAATGATAGAAATGAAAATTACAGGTAGAAAACCGAGTACAGCGCCTGCTGATGCCGCCTCCAAAGTCTTAGATATAAAGCCCGCAACGAAGCAGGACAAACAACAATTTTCTCAGGCGGTACATTGGACTTATGGTACTTCGTGGGGCATTGCAAGGGCATTAGTTGCCGAAACCGGACTAGAAGGAATACCTGCAAGTATGCTGCATTTTATTGCTGTATGGGGCACTGCTATAATAATAGAACCAAAGCTTGGTGTAGCTCCGCCTGTAACAGAGTGGGAACCAAAATCAATTGCAGTTGATGCATTGCATCATGCTGTTTATGCCACTGTTGCAGGGCTTGCTTATGATGCTATTGATTAAAAAACTTAATATATTTTTATGGAAATCGGTAAAAGGGTTTGGGCGATTGCAGAAGGTTATATTCCAGGCTGGAGTAACGGACCGGGACGTGATTTTATAAGTCATGAAGCAGCTTGTATATTGAACGCAGGTGATAAGGATGCCCATATTGAAATCACCATTTATTTCTCTGACAAAGACGCTATAGGCCCATACAAACTAACTGTACCTGCACGACGAACCAGCCATATCCGCTTTAATGATCTGAAAGATCCCGAGCCTGTTCCGTTAGCAACAGATTATTCAAGCGTAATTGTTTCTGACGTGCCTGTAGTTGTACAACATACCAGATTAGATTCAAGACAGGATGCAAATGCATTGATAACGACGATTGCTTATGCCCAATAAAATCTATATAGAAAAAAATAGCTTGCAATTATTTGAACAAAAAGAATATTCTAACTATTAAATTCAGGAATGATTTGGCAGTTACTAATGATGAAAGAAGAGGGCTAAACGAAGATGCTCATTTTGAAAAGGTCAAAAACGATTGTCAAAACAACGAACCTGTTTTAGTTGGAAATAAAGACGTGGGGAACACTAATTCTAATGCTGTTGATGATGATATCAGAGCTTTAGAAAGGGTCCGCAAAAAACATCGGGAGCAAACGGTGTATTCCGGTGGGAGCATTTGATACAAGTAAAGAGTAGAGGAGAGTTTGAAAAAGCATTTAGCCGTTAAATGCTCTTTTAACGTGTTATTCTTCTCTTTTTAATAATCCGTCAACAAGTGATTTCCACTGAATTTTTGCAAATACGCTAATCGCTCCTGCACCAACAGCGGCATTACGTGCTTTATCTGCAATAGAATTTACGTCAGTGTTTGGTTTCGCATTGCGATCATGAATGCTTGCTGATATTTTAGTTCCTTCACGGATGGCTTTAAAAGTGCTCGTTGATTCTTTGCTGAAAAAATGTGAAACATCGTCTGAAGAATTAGAAGGGTCTCTTGCAGGTCGTACCATTATTGAAATACTTTCTGTTTCCCCTTCATTCTGTTCTTTTAATTCTTCTATTTGCACCCAATCATATCCATCACCGGCTTTTGGCCCCGGACCTGGAATATCTATTTTCAAATAATCTCCTTGGCGTGCCGGGCGGTTAAGACGTTCGCCTCTATCATTGGTTAATTGAAAACTTGCTAAAACTTTCCCAGCAAGTTTTTGCCAGTTATTTACATCAAGCACCCTATTCTTTACAATCTTATAAAATTCGCATGCTCCGTTTAGGTCTTTAAATTCACGGCTGTTTTCAGCGTTAATGGCAGCCCCGGATTCTTGAGCCGGAATGCCTTGAGAATGATGGTTTTCGTTCATATAATTTAATTAAAAAAATTAGTGCCAAAGTCATCTTTTCATTCTGTTGATTACAATTTTTAGAAATGCCTATTGTGCCGAAACAGTATTTCTCTAAAATCCGCTGTTAAAACGCCCATAAGTAATTGTCTGAAAAAGATTTCTTAGGTTTTCGTCAACACATGTTTTTGATAACTACTCCACTTTCTGCTGCTAATATAATTATAATTATAATTTAATGGCATTATTTTTTAACATCTGTCCGACAAGAAATACAACCCGTAAATCAGAAGAGAAAAGGATTGATTTAAAAATATATTGAACTACAAAAAACTTAAAAGCAGTTTCGCTTGTCCGATGTCAATTTAATCAACGTATAATCTATTTTAAATAAAGATTTAAAAATGTTAGGAAGGTCTCAAATTATCCTTATCGCAGAAGTTTCCTTCCTTCTTGTTTTTATGGGTTTTTGCGGGTAAATTAATCTCTACAGGCATTTATTTGTTAAGTGAGAAAAAATGGGCAAAAGGCAAATTCATACAATTCTTTGCTTGTTAGTCCGGCAAGTGGAGTATGGCTGATGTAATGGTAGTAGCGATTATGATGACTTATATCGGCTTTAACGGCGTGCTGTAAAGCCATCTTGCAGGCCTTAATATTCACAACGAAACCCTTACCAGCATTACCACCAACAATACATCGCTTCAACCCGGTTATATCGTTTTTGTAACCTTTGTTATTTTTGGGCTTATATTATCTGTAATACTAAAGAAAATCACTAATCACAAAGAAGAATAAGAAATATCCGGAGGAAAGTATAGGAAACTTTTTTAACCAAAGCAGTCTTTAGAAAACAATTTGTTCACTTGCAGGGAAATCGTTTTAATCGTGTTTGTATAATTGTTTTCATTCTACTATTATGACTATAAATCTTCTTAATAAGAGTATTAAAATTCTTTTGTTCATTATTCTGCTGCTGACTGCATTGTATTTCGGCGGCTCATTTTTAGTGCCTGTTACTTTTGCTATATTCTTTGCATTCCTTTTCTTACCTGTATCCCAATGGCTCGAAAAAAGGGGAACAGGTAGGGGTCTTGCAGCTTTTTTAGCAGTTCTGTTGCTTATAGCAGCATTTGCAGTTATCGGATCGCTTCTTACCTGGCAACTCTCTCACATGGCCGATGACATGAACGCCATGAAGGAAAACTTCGGTAAAAAAAGTGAACAAATTGCCGCTTATATAAACAAAACCTTTGGAATTTCTTCGCCAAGACAAAAACAGTTTATAAAGCAGCAAACATCATCGATTGCATATACTGTTTCATCTGCCGTGGCATCGATTGGAACCATTCTCACCAAAACCATAATAGTTCTTGTTTATACTTTTCTTTTTATCTACTACCGTTCGCACTTTCGAAAATTTATAATGCAGTTAATGCAAAGAGACAAACAGCAGGAAACAATGGAAGTGATAGATAATTCAGGCAAATTAACCCAGAGGTATATAACCGGGCTTTTCAGCATGATTTTCTGTTTATGGATAATGTATGGTATAGGTTTTTCGCTTATAGGGATAAAAAATGCTGTTTTTTTTGCCATCCTCTGCGGCTTACTCGAGTTAATACCTTATGTCGGAAACCTTACCGGAAATGCAATAACAATTTTAGGTATCATTATTCACGACGGAAGCAACATAATGATAATTGAAGAACTTGCAGTGTATGCAATTGTACAGTTTATACAAACATATTTGCTTGCACCATTAATTGTGGGCAAGGTTGTAAGGATAAACCCTATAGCAACAATTGTTGGTTTAGTGGGCGGAGAAATAGTTTGGGGGGTGCCGGGTATGGTGCTGGTAATTCCCTTGTTAGGGATCATCAAAATTATCTGTGATCATATAGAACCGCTAAAACCATTTGGATTTTTGTTAGGCGAAGAAAAAGAGTCGAAGTCAAATGTTTTTGATAAAATCAAAAAGAGGTTTAAATAGATTTAACTGCTACAGGAAAATTAATAGTATCTAAAATCCACAAAAAACAAGTCGATAAAATGTTTAAACGGTTCTGAATTGTAAGACATAAAATTAAAAGAGATGAATAAATTAAATTCTGCTTTATTATAAGTCTTTGTCCTTTGTTAAATTCATCGTGTGGACAAACAACAAACATGAAAAGTAGGATTAACAATGAAGAGCATCCGTACGTCAAACGAACTTATTCACGAAAACAGCCACTACCTGTTGCGGTATGAGCACAACCCTGTGGACTGGTATCCCTGGGGCGAGGAAGCATTAAATAAACCAATGCTGAAAATAAAATGATTATCATCAGCATTGGCTATGCTGCCTGTCATTGGCACCAAGGTGATTTCGTTGAGATGATTAATTCATTTTTTGAAGAAGACCTGCCGAATTTTTCAGAAAAGTGGCAATAGCCGCTTGTTGATTATGAACGAGAACATTTGATTTGATGGCATCAGCATTACCTTTTAATTCTGTTGCAGAAGAAGATAAACCCGGATATTTTGACCTTTGCATATTTTGAAGTGCATCGCTTAATATCTCCGCTGATTTTCGGATGTTATCCGAATGGGTGGTCTCATTGGCATCCTGTGTGATTTTGTTTGCAAAATCTTTTGCCTTGTTCAAATCAGGGGTAATGGCGTAATTGTTTTCTCCAGCCATCGCATTGGTAGCGTCAGCCAATTTTACGAGCGCATTATTGATGTACGAATGGTCGGGAAGCATTTTATTGTTTGCATCCACGTAAGCAATAAAAGCCGCTACAGTGCTGTTGTTCTTATGCATACCCATGCCATCCTTGCTCATTGTTTTTTTAGTGGAGCTGCAACTGCTTATAAACATAAACAGAGCGAAAATACTAATACCTGATAATAACGAATA
Source organism: Chitinophagales bacterium (assembly GCA_038199395.1). GTDB lineage: Bacteria > Bacteroidota > Bacteroidia > Chitinophagales > Chitinophagaceae > Segetibacter. Next base: position 45 of record JBBPZJ010000068.1, on the reverse strand, counting down.
GCCTGTTGACTTTGACATTTGAGTTTTTTTAACATTCATAACTTT
>JBBPZJ010000067.1:0-26799 GCA_038199395.1 Chitinophagales bacterium | reverse complement strand
GTACTAAACATTTCGGGGAGAATAACAACTTCTGTTTTTTCTTTGATGCCTGCAATTTTACTCTCGAGCATCTGCAGGTTGGCCGCTTTATCCTCCCAGTGCAGTTGGGTTTGTATAACGGTAACGGTTAAAGACGACATGACGGTGTTATTAAGCCCCCCGCCCTAAAGGGTGCCACGTTTACTAATATATGAATTATGTTTACTATTTCTTTACATCCTTTAGGGCAAGGCATCATTTCTTTAAAAGTTCATTTATAACGCTTCTGATTAAATCCTGCTCATATCCTTTTTGCAAAAGGTAAGCATATGTTTTCGCTTGTTTAGCCAAATACTGCTGGCCCCTTAGTTCGTTCCATTTTTTTTTTCCAAGCTTCTCCAGCGTTACGAGATATTCTTTGTCGTCTATTTCTTTTAATCCTAATTTAATATTTACCTTATTTACTCCTTTCTGCTGCAGTTCATAAACTATTTTTTTTCGCCCCCAATGGTTCATTCTAAATTTTCCGCCAGCAAATTGTCGGGCAAAGCGCTCTTCATTCAGATAATTTTCTTCGATCAGTTTGGCAAGAATTTCCTCGGTATCAGCTTTAAATAAACCATAAGAATATATCTTATCCTTCACTTCTTTATGGCTCCTCTCCTGGTAGCTGCAATAGCTTTTAATTTTCTTCAGTGCATCCTCTTTTGTCAATCTTTTAGGCGAGAACATTTTACAAAAATAAGAACTAGTCTTACTTCAATTTTTCTATGATTTGTAGTTGTTTTTTGATTGGAATTGACAAGCTACATTAAAATAGATTGCTTCTTATTATCTCCATTTTTTAAAAAATGTATCAACCGCAAGCTTAATAATTTGTAATTATTTTATACTTCACCATGGCTTTCATGGAACACATTTGTAAAGTCTCCTACAATCGCTTTTTCATTGTTGAACCGAAGCTTTTCTATACGCAGCGCTGCAACATCTTCCGCAAATACTTTTCTGTACATAGGGTGCATAGTGCCGCCGGTAACACCGGCAGGTTTTGAAGGGTCGTATTGAAACTGCGGATCGACTAAAGTGCCTCTTGGATACATAATGCCCGGAACTCCTTTTCCTCGATAATCACAATCGGCAGGATGTTCAAGGCCAAGAGTATGTCCATACTCATGAGCGGCAGTTGTAGAGCCGACATATAAATTCTCCAGTTTAAAATACCCGGTATTACAGCCGAGGCCATCTACAAAGGAAATATTGCCGCTTGCAAATTCCTCAATTCTAAAATAATTATTTCGGGGATCTGTATTGGCCAGTACTTCTTCCAATTCAATTGACTTCCTACATTCTGCGGTTATCTTAAAAATTACTACAAAAGGAAGCCTTTTAATGTATATTATTTCTTTTGGCTCGTTCCACATTGTTTCTATCTCGGCCCTTATTATTTCGGTCACTTTTTCATCGGCAGCAGCTCCATATGTAATGATGTGAGAGGTGATAATAATAGCCTGGCTACTTAAGTCAATTTCTACTTCTCCCATTTTAATTATTCAGAAACTTTAATGTACAACTTTTCGGGGGCCACTGGGTAATACTTAAAAAGGGCAGGGCACAACCATCCTTTCATATCGGTGCCCTCTCCTGCTGGTACCATGTACCACCGGAGTCGGTCTCTAGTCTATTTAGTACTACATCGGCGGCGGGCAGACCGGTATTATTAAACAGCACGGTGAACCCAGCTTCAGGGCCAGGTAAATGTGCGACAGCTTTATCGATTATTTCGGGAATGCCCATTACAAAAGGTTCCTTTACCAATCCAACCCTTTCGTCATCAAATACCCACACATTTTGCCAGCGGTACGGTCGAATGGAGAATACCGAGTTTTGCATTTGTTATTACTTTTGTAAGCAATAATCAGTAATAATGCCAACCGATATAACGGGGGGGGTTTCTGAAATTAAACTCATTGCGACTTCGGCCGGCAATTACGCGACAATTAAAGCAGGAGGCGGTTTCAAGCGGTCTTGAGCCCGTCCTCACTCCTCCGTATGTATTCGTCAACTTACATCTTTCGTCTACGCTTGCTTGAGATTTACAATCGCCTGCAACACCCTTGCTTTGGACTATCAGTTCCCATTATCTGGTCTGTTCAGGTTTAGCACCCTATGGAACTATCCCATGCATGGCGCACAAAAAAACCCGCATAAAGCGGGCATTAGGTATATTGAAAAGTAAAGACTTATTCTTTAACAAATTTAAAAGATTTCAAAAAAACATCTCCCTGAAACGCATTTAAAACATAAGTACCATTAGAAAGGTCATTTATATTTAAGTCCAATTTCTGAACACCCGTTATTATATCCTTACAAATTTTCTTCGCAACTCTCCCGTTTGTATCGAAGACTTTTAAAGTAAGTTTTCCAATATTACTTGCAACAACATTTAGACATCCGTATGAATCTAATAAAATTGGCTCCATAATATTCGCTTTAACGTAAGAATTAAATTAAAATCAGCAATTCACATGCCATTAAACATTTCCACACCTTTATAGAAATACGCTGTTTTTACAACTTCTAATGCTATCGATTTTAGTAACTATAACACTAAATAAACCTGGCCTTTTGCTATATTTTCATCTAAAGAATCGACTATTTTATTTATCATCGCTAGTTGTAAAAATCAGCTTACATTACTTCCCCTTTAACAAAATCCCACTTTAAAAAGCCACATCTTTTCCCCACAATGATAACCCTCTAAAACGGGTATTACAGACTGCGTATACTGAAATTTAAAGTATATAGGTAAATTCTATTATTTATATTAGTTGATCATAGTGACACACATTGCACAAAACAAAAACCCACTGGTTTAAAAGTGGGTCAAGGTCTTATTAACTATATAAACAAAAAATTAATTTCCGTATTCACTTAAAAATTTAATGCGCATTATTTTTAATTGCTCCCACTCATATCCACTGTCCGCTAACTCTTCTTGTGCAACCTCAAGTGAAGACGTCTCACAACTGCGGAAATAATCGATTATCTCCTCCTGCTCATCTTCATCCAGCATATCATCTATGGCATAACCCAAATTAAGTTTTGTACCGCTTGCGACAATGGTTTCCATCTCCTCAAGCAACACATCTAATTTGAGTGATTTGGTCTTAGCAATATCATCCAGTGGTATTTTCTTGTCTACATTTTGAATTATGAAAATTTTATTACTGCTTTTATTCGCAACGCTTTTCATTATAAAGTCGTCTGGTTTCTCTATCTCGTTTTCTTCTACATGCTTTGCAATTAATTCAACAAAAGGTTTTCCATATTTTAATGCTTTGCCAACACTAACGCCCTGGCATTTCTCTAATTCTTTTAACGTGGTGGGATACATCGTAGCCATATCCTGAAGAGAATTTTCGAGAAATAAAACAAATGGTGGAAGGCCTTTTTTCTTCGCTTCCTTTTGCCGAAGTTCCTTTAGCATGTTAAAAAGCTTTTCATCGGCAGCAATACCTACAGCAGGTGCGGCAGAATCGGACTCCTCATCGTCCTCAGAATTAGCATCTTCAAACTTATTGTTTAAAACAATTCCAAAACTAACCGGCTTTTTAAGAAAAGCTTCTGATCCCGGGGTGAACTTTAATAAACCATATTCTTCAATATCTTTTACAATCAGATTAGCTAAAAGCATCTGGCGGATCAAGCTATTCCAGTAATGTTCATCCTCCTCTTTACCTATTCCATACACAGGCAATTCATTATGCCGATACATCTGTATTTGTGGTGTAAGTTTACCCTTTAACACATTTACCACATAATCTATAGTAAACCTTTGATCTAAAGTTTTTACTGCCTTCAATACTTTTACAACATTATCTTTGGCCTCTATTTTTTCTTTAGGAACGCAGTTATCACAACCTCCGGTACCGGCACATTTGTTTATATCCCAGTCTTCACCGAAATAATGCAATAAGATTTTGCGACGGCAAACGCTGCTCTCAGCAAAACTAACCGTCTCATTAATTAATTGGGCTCCTACTTCCCTTTCGCTTAATGGTTTGTCTCTCATCAGATGCTCTAATTTAGAAACATCTTTATGTGAGTAATATAGAATGCATTTTCCTTCTAACCCGTCGCGGCCTGCTCGCCCGGTTTCCTGGTAATAGTTTTCGATGCTTTTCGGTATATTATAATGAATAACAAAACGAATGTCAGGCTTATCTATGCCCATTCCAAACGCAATGGTCGCCACTATTACCTGTGTATCTTCTTTTAAGAATTTATCTTGTCGCTCTGCCCTAAGCTTTGGATCTAAGCCCGCATGATATGCAACAGCTTTTATCTTATTTGCTACCAGAATTTCAGCGAGCTCTTCAGTTGTTTTACGATTTAAACTATAAATAATACCGCTCTTACCTTTGTTTTGAGATATGAATCGAACAATATTTTTAATTGTCTGATCTTTTTTTATTTTAGGCTGAATCTCATAGTAAAGATTTTGCCTGTTAAAAGAAGATATAAAAATAGTAGGATTTCTAAGACCGAGATTCTTTAAAATATCACTTTGAACCTTAGGAGTTGCCGTAGCAGTCAGGGCAATCATAGCAACGTTCGGGTTAATAGCAGACATCATTTCTTTTAACCGGCGATACTCGGGTCTAAAGTCATGTCCCCACTCGGAAATACAATGAGCTTCATCGATAGCAAAAAATGAAATTTTAAGATCACTGAAAAAATCAAGATTCTCTTGTTTTGTAAGAGTCTCCGGTGCTACATATAGCAACTTGGTTCTACCTTCTACCAGGTCTGATTTTACTTCCCGTTGTTGCCCTTTTGTAAGAGATGAATTTAAAAAATGAGCCACATTATCTTTCTCGCTATAACCCCTTACCAGATCTACCTGATTTTTCATTAAGGCAATCAAAGGACTTACTATAATAGCACAGCCTTCCATTATAAGAGCAGGTAGCTGATAACACAAACTTTTGCCACCGCCGGTTGGCATTATAACAAAGGTGTCTTTACCACTTAGCAAACTATTAATTGCCTGCTCCTGGGTACCTTTAAAAGAATTAAACCCGAAATGATCTATTAAACTTTTATGAATATCAAATGAATGTTCAATTTGATTTGATGATGAAGGGGAATTTTTTGTCGCCGCTTTAACAGAGCCAGACTTTTTTTCTTTAGTTTTCTTTGTAGTTATTTTAGTTGCCATTTTCTATATTTCTATTCACCCTCTCAGGCATTTTATGTGTTTCTTATTAAGATGTTCTTTTTTTACTTCTGAAAAATTTGTGTCTAAAGTTAAAAAAAAATAAGGTCAGCGAAGTTAGCTCATGTCATTTGTTATTAAAAAGGCCTTTTGTTAAAGTTCCCTAAGTAACATAAGGGCGTAAAAACCAGTAAGAGCATGGATCGACGCACGAAAGTGGAGCTACGCTTATTCATGAAATTTTACCAAAAACGATGTATAGTTTGCTAAAAAATGCTTGTGAATAAACTCATCATAATTAAATTTCGGAAACACTGGGTTAGTAATTTAATAACAATTAGATACTAATTTTGCCGCTCATGAATGAAATGCTAGTTAATACAGCTATTCGTACGATTCAATTAGAAGCCGAGTCGATATCAGGTCTTACAAAATTCATTGACAAAGATTTTGAAAACACAGTCGAAACAGTTTTTAACGGAAATGGTAGGTTGGTAGTAAGCGGCGTCGGAAAAAGTGCCATAATTGCTCAAAAAATAGTAGCTACTTTAAACAGCACTGGTACCTCAAGTATATTTATGCATGCCGGTGATGCGATACACGGAGATCTTGGAATGATAGGAAAAGAAGATGTTGTGATGTTAATTAGCAAAAGTGGTGAGAGCCCCGAAATAAAAGTTCTTATTCCTTTGATCAAAAATTTTGGCAATGTGCTTATTGGCATGTGTGGTAACGCCCAATCTTACCTGGTACAAAACGCTGATTTTTTCCTTAACACAACTGTCGAAAAAGAAGCTTGTCCTAACAATCTTGCTCCTACCAGTAGTACGACTGCGCAATTGGTAATGGGTGATGCACTGGCGCTATGCCTTATGGAAAAGGCAGGTTTTAATGGTATTGACTTTGCAAAGTTTCATCCCGGAGGAAATCTGGGTAAGCGGCTGTTCTTGCGTGTTCACGATCTGTACACGTTTAATGCTAAACCGCTCGTTTTAGTCTCTGCAGGTTTGAAAGAAATAATAGTGCAAATAACAAAAGGACGTCTTGGCGCTACGGCAGTGTTGCTAGAAACAGGAGAAATAAGAGGTATAATTACTGATGGAGATCTGAGAAGGATGCTTGAGAAAAGTGATTCGTTAGAAAGTATCCGGGCAGAAGATATTTTAACAGCAAATCCGAAAACAATTTTAGAAGGTGAATTGGCTGTAACTGCATTAGAGGAATTACGAAACAATGATATAAGCCAATTGATCATTATTAATAAAAATGGAAATTATCTGGGAATGTTACATCTTCACGACTTAATAAAAGAAGGAATTGTGTAAAGAATAAAACAACTTATTTCACCGTTTACAAAATAAAATGAATAAAAATCACTACGTAGCAATTATCGCCGGAGGTATCGGAAGCAGATTTTGGCCTAAAAGCAGAATAGGATATCCTAAACAGTTTCTTGATATTTTAAACACAGGAAAAACTTTAATACAGCAAACCTTTGAAAGATTTGAAAGGTTTGTACCTAAAGAAAACATATTTGTAGTAACCTCTTTTGAGTACAGTGAAATTGTAAAACAACAATTACCACAAATGCCGGAAGAGAATGTAGTATCTGAACCTAGCCGTAAAAATACGGCTCCTTGTATTGCCTACATTTCTTTTAAAATATCTAATAAGGATCCTGAAGCTACGCTCATCATTGCCCCCGCTGACCATCTTATTTTAGACAGTGAAGGCTTTGAACAAACATGTCAAAAAGCTATAGAATTTGTAGATAAAAATGATGCTCTAGTAACACTTGGTATCAAACCTACATATCCAAACACGGGTTACGGCTATATACAATATGAGACTGAATCAGTAATCGAGGACAGTATTTTTAAAGTAAAAACCTTTACGGAAAAGCCAAATCTGGAATTGGCTAAAACCTTTCTTGCAAGCGGCGACTTTTTATGGAACGCGGGTATTTTTATTTGGAAAGCAGAAGTAATTATTAAAAGGTTCGAGATGCATGAACCTGAATTGCACGAAATTTTTGCCTCAGAAAGACACCATCTAAATACAGATAAAGAAAAGCTCGCAATAGAAAGGATGTATCCGCAATGCTCTAGTATTTCTATAGATTATGCAGTAATGGAAAAAGCAGATAACGTTTTTGTTATACCCAGTAGTTTTGGATGGAGTGACTTGGGTACATGGACAAGCGCCTATGATAATTTAGAAAAAGATTATCTGGGAAATGCAATTGCAGGTGACAAAGTAATGGTAATAGACTCAACCCAGTGTATGATTTCGGCCTCGCACGATAAATTACTGGTTTTGCAGGGACTCCACGATTTTACAATAGTCGATACAGAAGACGCTTTATTAATATGCAAAAAAGAGAAGGAACAGGAAATAAAAGAGTATGTAGCGGAGGTTAAAAAAAATATTGGCGAGAAATATTTATAAAAGGTTCATTAATTCATAAAAGAGGTTGTCTCAATGTCAGAGACAACCTCTTTTCATTGAGAAAGATTCCAAAATCCTAAACCCGTTCCAGAGTATAATAAATCCCAATTCCGAGTTAAATGATTTGAATTGACTTATCGAAATAACAGGGTATTGTAATATTGAAAATAAATACAGGTATTGCTTCGAATTTTATTTACTTTATTATTAGTAACAATCTTACAGCAGTTTACATATGGCCAGGTGCTAACTGTAAGCGGTACGGTGTATGATATAACCAAAAAAACGCCAATAGAATCAGTAAGTGTACTAAGCACTTCAGGCAGAGGAACAGCAACAGATTCTTTAGGTCATTATTCAATAACTGTTACTGAAAAAGACTCTATATACTTTTCTTTTTTAAATAAACCTACTCCCAGGTATGCGGTTAGCGCTATAGCAAATCCTGGCTCTTTCGATATTTCGATTATGAAAAAAGTGCAGGAGCTGCCGTCTGTTTTTTTGAAACAGAAGAATTACCGAATGGATTCTCTGCAAAACAGGGCTGATTACGCTAGAATTTTTAATTTTAAAAAGCCCGGTTTCAGCGTGTCAATGAACCCTAATCCAGGAGGTATGGCAGGTGTAGGCGTTGATCTCGATGAATTAATAAATATGTTTAAATTCAGGAAGAATAAACGAATGCTGTCTTTTCAGAAAAGACTCGTGAATGAAGAACAGGAAAAGTACGTCACTCATCGATTCAATAAAGGATTGGTAAGAAAACTGACGGGTTTAAACTCTCCTGAGTTAGATAGCTTTATGACCGAGTACAGACCTACGTTACAAATGGCCTTGCAATTTAATGATTTAGAATTTGGACAATTTATAGTCGAGGCATATAAATATTATAAAGCAGGGGTGAAGATCAACAAATCTGCACTTAGAAGAGAATTTCCCTGAGGGTTTTGCTTCCAGGTGAGTTGGACATCCTGCTAAAGATGACACTTGAGATTGTTAAAAATTATTCTGATCATCATTCTCTCTTAAATTCTCCATTCTATCCCCACCAAGACTGTAATAGCTATTCTCTTCAATCTCCCTGGCCAAGAGCATCCTCACCCTCTACATCTGCATCAGGTACATCTAAATCTTTTCCTGTCACCGGTTGCCAGCCTCTTGATCTTAACTCTTCGTCTTCGCCCATATCCATGTCCTGATCACGTGGGCCAAGTATTGCCAAATCTTCTGCTGTTACGTCTGCATCCGTTGCTGGAGTCTTTTCTATGTCTTCGCCTTCCTCGTCACTCACCATTGTAAAATCCGGTTCTACCTCCGGTGTACCTTCAATTTGTTTTACATGATCTTGATTTATCGTATGCGATCGGGTAAGATTTTCTACATCAATATCTGCTCTTTCAGTATAGTTATCAGAATTTAAAATATCGTCTTTTGCAGGATAATGAGGATAACCAGGAAAATCCTCATCTATTTTTTCATCATTAGATTCTTCTACTTTATCAGGGGTGTCTATTACTTCGTCTGGGTCATTTGTAGTTGGCTGCGGTTTACCGTTTGTTTCTTTAGGATCGTTTTCTACTGACATGTTGTATTGTTTTTTACAAGGTATAAAATAATGTGCCTCAATGAAAGAGCACTGCCTTTTTAAGCAAACCATACCTTTTAGCACATGGCATGCTTTTATAAAAAACATCTAGTAAAACGAGTGATTAACAACAAAAAATTGTATGAAAAATAATCAGGTACCTTCAAATATGTTTACTGTAGCGCCAGGGGTGTGGGGAAGAAAAGAGTTATTTGTAAACTTTTTTATGATACAAGATCTTCTTTCGAACGAGTGGGTGTTAGTAGATACAGGTTTGAAATGGTCTGTGCAAAAAATTAAAGAAATGGCATCTTATCTTTTTGGAGAGGGCAGCATTCCAAAAGCTATTATTTTAACACACGGCCATTTTGATCATGTAGGGTCTGTCGAAAAACTGGCTGAAGAATGGGACGTTCCTGTTTATGCTCATCATTTAGAAATTCCATACCTGACAGGACAGTCTGATTACCCTCCACCAGATCCAACGGTAGGAGGAGGATTAATGGCTACAATGTCCTTTTTATATCCCAATAGTCCCATTAACATTTGGAGATTTATAAAAGCCTTACCACCAAAAGGAGATATACCCGACTTCCCGCAATGGAAATACCTGCATACCCCCGGTCATGCTCCAGGTCATATTAGTCTTTTTAGAGAAAGTGATGGTGTGTTAATAGCGGGAGATGCATTTGTAACCACTCAGCAGGAGTCTGCAATTTCGGTAATGCTACAAACAAAAGTAATTTCGGGACCTCCAAAATATTTTACAAGCGACTGGGAAGCTGCAAAATCGTCAGTTGACAAACTGATAGAACTACAGCCGAAAACTGCAGCAACCGGTCATGGAATGCCAATGAGAGGCAAAGAATTGAAAACAGCGTTGCAGGACTTGCAGAATAATTTCGTTGAAAAAGCCATCCCCACTCAGGGGAGATACGTTCCCAATCCCGCTATAACTAATTCTAATGGAGTCGTATATGTACCTCCAAAAAAATATAATAAAAATGAAATTGCTATAAAAGCTTTTGCAGTTACTACAATGGTAGTTCTAAGCTTGATTTGGAATACCTACCGAACCAATAAAAGAATAAGATACCACGAAGACCTGTTGGAAGTGGAATACAATTATTAGTTAATCCAAAAAAAAATTAATTAAGCATCTCTAATTCGTTAACACAACATATTAAGGCTCATTATCTGAGTATTTGGAAAGAATGGTTAGCCCAACAGCCCCGCTGCCCTACTGATCTCGAGCATACGGTCAATTGGCTTTTTCGCAGCCAGCCGTAAATCTTCGTCCATCAAAATCTCGGGGGTTTCATATTCCATGCATAAGTACAGCTTCTCCAGAGAATTAAGTTTCATATATGGACAATCATTACAAGCACAACCATTATTTGGTGGGGCAGGAATGAAAGTCTTATATGGTGCATCTTTCTGCATCTGATGAAGAATACCCGACTCGGTAGCTACAATGAATTCATTAGCACTATCAGTAACAGCATACTTTAACAACTGTGTGGTGCTTCCAACAAAGTCTGCCACCCTTAATACAGCCTCTTCACACTCCGGGTGGGCAATCACTTTTGCATTGGGGTGTCTAACTTTAAGCTTAGTTATCTTTTCAAGACTAAAAATCTCGTGAACCATACAGGCGCCGTTCCAAAGAAGCATGTTGCGGCCGGTTTTCTTATTTAGATAAGCTCCCAAATTTTTATCGGGGGCAAAAATTATTTTCTGCTCCTTTGGTAAACTATTTAGGATTGCCTCAGCATTACTGCTGGTACAAATAATATCACTTAAGGCCTTTATGTGAGAAGTGCAATTAATGTAACTAATAACGATGTGATTTGGATGTTGTTCTTTAAAAGCTTTAAATGGACCGGCAGGAGCACTATCGGCCAAAGAGCACCCTGCTTTCAGGTCGGGTAACACTACTTTTTTGGTAGGATTTAAAATTTTAGCAGTTTCCGCCATAAAATGTACTCCGGCAAAAACAATCATATCAGCTTGCGTTGATTGTGCTTTTTGAGCTAATCCCAGGCTGTCACCTAAAAAATCTGCCACGTCCTGAATGTCAGACTCCTGGTAGTAATGCGCAAGTACTATGGCATTCTTCTCCTTTTTTAATCGTTCAATTTCAGCAAACAGATCCATTTGCACATTCACCTCTATATCTAAAAACCCTTTTTTTTCTACGTTATTTTTTGCTTCTGTTATGTTCATAACTCTTGTATTAGATTCTTTAATACATTATTTATAAATATACCTATTACTACTACGGATGTGAATAGCGGGAAAACTTGTTTTTAAATTACTTGCAAAAGTAAAATTTCCACTTTATCCACGGTTATACACATTGATTGAGAATGCATATTATAATAAAATTAAGGATTGCAGAGGTTTTTAACGAAGTGGGGATTAAAAAAGCAGTGAATAAACAATTGAAAACTTTTGGGCCTAAAGTCTGTTAACAGAAATAGAACAACTGTAGCAAATGAACCCAATTAGAATAAAAGTAAAATGAAAAAGTAAAATTGTTAGATAAGTCTCCACTTTGAGAAAATGCAGAGAGTTATGTTTTCCCCACTTTTATTCGTTTTGAACAAACGGGTGTGCAAATTTTTTATTTTGAAATACTGATTTTGTTCGTTTCAGTTCACTTATTAACATTTAAAAATTTATGCCAAGTTCTCTTAACCTTAGCATTTATAAGTCTTATTAACGGTTTTCCACATTTGAATAAAGAATATATTCCCCTATTTTTGCCGTCCACTTTTAAAAGTAATATAATACTATGTCGGTTATTCAAAAGATCAGGGATAAATATGCTGCAGTGGTGATAGCAGTCATAGCCCTTAGTTTAGTTGGATTTATTTTAATGGATGCTTTTGTAGGCCGTGGAAAAGGAGTAGGTCAAAGAGGAGGAGATGTTGGTAAAGTAAACGGGCAAAAAATTGACAGAAATGGTTTTGAGAAAAGAATAACGCTTCAGCAAACCATGTACGGAACGCAAGCGCCACCACGTGAGCAATTGATAAGTAGTGCCTGGGAGCAAAGCGTGGATGAAATCGTAATGGGTCAGGAATATGAAAAAGTAGGTCTTCAATTTACGTCAAAAGAACTCAACGATGTATTGTTTGGTGCTAACCCTCCACAGTGGCTAAGCGGTCAATTTACTGACCCTAAAACAGGACAGTTTGATGTTAATCAGGCAAAACAATATTTTGCGCAATTAAAAAAGCAAAAGAACAACCCTAACCTGGAAATGTTTAACGAAGCATACATACTTCCTACCATAAACCAGGGCCTTCGCACTAAATACATGGCTTTATTGGGTGAAAGTGCTTATATGCCAAAATGGATGGCAGAACGTAGTATTGCAGATCAAAATATGGTAGCCAGGTTTTCTTATGTAGCGGTGCCTTATTCAAGTGTTTCTGATAGTTCTATTAAGGTTACCGAAGATGATATAAGAGACTATATGAATAAACACAAAGAGGATTTTAAGCAGGAAGAAGCTACCCGCAGTGTTTCTTATGTAGCTTTTAATGCTTCCCCATCTGCCGCCGATACAGCTAAAGTGTTAGCCCAGTTAAACAATTTAAAAGCGGAGTTTTCTTCTCAGACAGATCCTGAAACTTACCTGGCAAGAGTGGGGTCAGGCATCCCTTACTTCAATGGTTATGTAGTGGGTTCGAAGATGCAGGTAGCAAATGCTGATTCGATAAAAAAATTAGCTGACGGACAGGTTTTTGGCCCTTACGTAGATGGTGCCAATTATAACCTTGCTAAAATGATTGATCGCCGCATGATGCCAGACAGTGTTAAAGTAAGACATATACTTATTAAAACTGCTGAAAAAGGCCAACCTACTATAGCAGATAGTGTAGCTAAAAAACGAATAGATAGTATTGCCAATGCTGCCAAGTCAGGAGCGGATTTTAATGCGCTGGTATTAAAGTATTCAGATGATGAAGGCAGTAAGAACACAAAAGGAGAATACACCTTCACATCTCAGCAATTTCCATCGCTCAGTAAAGAATTTGCTGAAACCGCTTTTTACGGCAGTACGGGAGATAAAAAGGTGGTGAAAGTAGAAAATCAGGCTTATAGCGGTTACCATTATATAGAGGTGCTGGAACAAAAGAAAATGGAAACTGCTTATAAAGTAGCTTACCTCTCTAAGCCAATTGAAGCTAGCCAGGAAACCATTAATAACGCAAGTAATCTTGCTGCGCAGTTTGCAGCCAATAGCCGGGATAAAAAACAATTTGAAGAAAATGCGGCTAAGCAAAACCGCACTATTTTATCTGCACCAGAAATCAAACAAAATGATTACCAGGTGCCTGCTTTAGGTGAAAGCCGCCAGTTTGTTCGCTGGGTTTACGAAAACAAAGCGGGCGACGTAAGTGAACCGCAAGAGATTGGTGATAAATATATTGTAGCAATAATAACAGCAGTTTCAGATAAAGGAATGATGAGTGTTGCAAAAGCACGCCAAACAGCGGAACAGGCAATTATCAATGAGAAGAAGGCTCAACAAATTATTGCAAATAAATTTAAGGGCGGAACTACAATAGAGCAGGTTGCGCAGACAGCAGGTGTTAATGTATTGCATGCAGACAGTGTTAGCTTTGCCCAGCCTTTCATTCCTAATATTGGTAACGAACCAAAGGTCGCCGGCGCTGCTTTCAACAAAAGCTTACAAAATAAGGTGAGTGAACCAATTGCAGGAAACACGGGAGTTTTTGTAATAAAAAGCGAAAGCGTGACGGCACTTGCAAACACCAATATGGATGTTGAAAGTCTTCGCAAACAAATGGAAATGCAGCAAAAGCAGATGGCAGGGTATCAAAGTTTAGAAGCATTAAAAAAGGCAGCAGAAGTAAAGGATAACCGCTTCGATTTTTATTAAAAACCAAACTTGGAAACCCTGCCTTTTTGGCAGGGTTTTTTGCTGCCCTTCATTCCATCGTTCCGTAGGGTACAAGACCTGAATCAACCAGCTAACTGGAACTGATAGTCAAAGCAAGGGTTGTTGCAGGCGACTGTAAATCTAAAGGAAGGGTAAGACGAAGATGTGAGTTGAAGAACAGAAACAGTATATAAGGCTTACTCACACTTTGGGCAAGTTGGCATTAAACAGCGAAGCCAACAGTCAGACGTAAAACATGAGGTGGTAAATTCTACTACTTTCATTGAGGGAAATATGAGCTTATTATGGGAGGTCTGCACGTTCTTTATTCGAGGCGACGACATGAGCGAATGCCAGCGGCAAGAAGCAGGCGAAGTGCAGAAGTCAGCAGCGACCATAGTAACGCAGATGTCCGCCGAAAGGCAGCAGGAGGGAAGGGTCAAATCGGGCACAAGGGCTACCAAAGCCTGATTGATATTACAACCTTGTAAAACGTATTAAACTCTAATAGAACCGCCTCCCACTTTCATTAATTATCCTTCCGGTCTCAATTTTTTTCTTCACCATCGTCAATTAACTAAATAAGTTTTGTAATTTTTCGGTCGGTTAAACTTTTATTAAAAATCTATTATATGTCTATTCCTGTTGTCGATTTAGCTGAATTTTTAAATGGGGACCCGCGCCGCAAGTCTGCATTTGTCGAAGACCTAGGCAAAGCCTATGAGGAAGTAGGATTTGTTGCGGTTAAAAATCACGGTGTCTCTGATGAGCTAATAGCACACATTTATGAGTATGTTCAACAGTTTTTTTCGCTGCCATTAGAGCAAAAGTTAAAATACGAGATACCCGGCTTAGCTGGGCAAAGAGGTTATACAAGTTTTGGTAGAGAGCATGCTAAAGGTAGCGATGCACCGGATTTAAAGGAGTTTTTTCAATATGGCCAAAATGTCGAGGACAATGACCCCATTAAGTCTGAATACCCGGACAATGTGTTGGTGTCTGAGGTAGCGGGCTTCAACGAAACCCTGTATGAAGCTTACAAAAGCTTTCAAAAAAGCGGTACAGCTATGCTGCAGGCTATTTCTCTCTATCTTGGACTCAATGAAAATTATTTTGATAATTATGTCCATAACGGAAATAGTATTCTCCGTTGTATTCATTATCCTCCCATTACAACTGAACCAGAGAGTGCTATTAGGGCTGAACAGCATGAAGATATTAATCTAATCACTTTATTGGTTGGTGCAAGTGCTGATGGTTTAGAAATTCTTACCAAACAAAACGAATGGGTAGGAGTAACGTCCTTACCTGATCAAATTGTTGTTAATGTTGGTGACATGTTGCAGCGGCTTACTAATAATAAGTTGAGAAGTACCACCCATCGTGTTGTTAATCCAAAACGTGAACATTGGCATACCTCCAGGTTTTCAATGCCGTTTTTTTTACATCCAAAAAGTCATATGAGTCTTGCTTGTCTTGAAAGCTGTATTGATGATCAACATCCAAAAGCTTATCCAGATGCAACTGCCGGGGAATATCTAGATGAGAGACTACGGGAGATAGGATTAAAAAAATAACGCTTTTATATAATCTTAAACGGTAGTGTTATAATTGCGTCTTATACGTCATATACCTTTTCTAAAGACTGTGTTTCAACACAGTCTTACTGCTTTTGGTGGTCCACAAATGCATTTTGTCAGAATGCACAAGTTATTTGTTCAGAAGCAGAGGTATATCTCAGAGAGAGAGTTATTAGAAATTAATGCGTTTGTTCAATTGCTTCCTGGTGCGAGTAGCACCCAGTTACTTACGTTAATTGGCTATAAGAGAGGTGGGGTTATACTGGCAGTTATAACATTGGCTTTATGGGTGCTTCCTGCCTGTCTTTTGATGGGCTGTCTAAGTTTTATTGTTCTATATTTAGATGAGGCTAACACCTCTTATATTTTTAAGTTTGTTCAACCCATGGCGGTGGGATTTCTGGCATTTTCAGCGTTTAAGACATTTAGAATATCTATAAAGCACCGGGCTACATTTTTCATTATGCTTGGCGCTATTTTGGTTACCTATCTTATACGTTCGCCTTGGGTGTTTCCATCTTTAATAATAGCCGGAAGTATTGTTAGCAACTTCAGCGATAAAAGGATTCCTGATTTTAGAGAAAAAAGCAGGCCGGTCAACTGGTACAACCTGTCTTTATTTGCTGTTATTTTTATTATTTCAGGGTTATTAAGCGAATATGCCCGACTTCACAATTTACCACTTAGAAAGCCAATAAGTCTTTTCGAAAATTTCTATCGTTTTGGAAGTATTGTCTTTGGGGGAGGAAGTGTATTAATTACAATGATGTTTGAACAGTATGTTATTAGAGCAAAGACTCCCTACATCGCATCTTCTGATTTCCTAACAGGAGCAGGAATGGTACAAGCTTTTCCAGGTCCTATTTTTTCTATTGCATCGTTTGTGGGAGGAATGGTATTGAAAGACATGGGACCGTATTTTCAGATACTAGGTTGTATCATTGGTTCGATAGGTATTTTCCTTCCCAGCTTACTGCTTGTTCTTTTCTTTTACCCTGTATGGAACAGTTTAAAAAAGTATGTAGTTGTATTTAGGGCAATGGAAGGAATTAATGCCGTTGTTGTCGGTATCATGGTTGCTGCAACCATTCTTTTATTTGTTTCGATTCCTTCCAAATTTGAGTGGCTCAACCTTTCGTCTGTTCTGTCTACCTTTCTTTTATTACAGTTCACCAAAATTCCTTCACCCATAATCGTTTTAGCATTCTTGCTACTAGGGTGGCTGTTGTGAATTAACTTTTATAATACCTGTTTTTTTCTATCTCCTCTCGTACGCTTTCCGGAACAAGATACCGTATAGTTTTGCCTTCTTTGATCGAGTCTCTTAACGACGTTGAAGAAATTTCAAGTAACGGAGCATTTAGTACTATAATGTTTTGCGCTTCGCTTTTTATCTCAGATCCTGGTCTTTGGTACACATATAAAGAATAGTTTTTCAGCAATTGCTCAAAATTCTTCCACTTAGTAATATTCTGAAAACTATCAGAGCCGACAATAACTGAAAATTCGTAGTCCGGATATTTTTCACGCAGATAAGTGAGCGTATCTATTGTATAAGAAGGCCGGGGTAATTTGAATTCGATATTTGATGCTTTTAATTGCTCATCATCTTTTATAGCTAATTGCACCAAATGCAGCCGGTGGTATTCATTTAAAAGAGAACTGCTCTTTTTTAGGGGGTTTTTGGGCGATACTACAAACCAAACCTGATCTACATCTGTGTTGTTTGCGACAAAGCTACCTATTATTAAATGTCCTACATGAATAGGATTAAATGAACCTAAGTATAACCCTATTTTCATTGATGTATCTATTTATATTTCCTCTACCAGGATTTTTTCCGCTTCATTTATCCGTAAACTTAAATTATAACCGGAAACTGTTATAGATATAGGGTCTCCTAACGGAGCTACCTGCTCTACTTTTACCCTTTCTCCGGGAATGCAACCCATTTCCATTAATTTGATAAAAATATCATCCTTTTCAAAAGAGTGGATAACTACTGTTTTTCCTACCTTAACCTCTGATAATTTCTTCATAATGTAAGTCTTTGTCAAAAGTAGAGCCATTCCTTCGGTTTTAGTTACGAATTTTGGAATGTAAATGATCCATATGGCAGTAGTTCGTTTCAGTTATGCTGATATTAATACCATTCCTCTGGTCAATAAAAAGAAGGTCAAGGACTTTGTAAAATCAATTTTTAATAATGAGGGGAAGTTTTTAAAGGAAATAGACTATGTTTTTTGTTCAGATCAATATCTTTTAGAGATTAATAGTGAGTACTTGCAACACAACTACCTAACCGACATAATAACCTTTGATTTATCAGAGAACAACGAGACCAAGGGAGAGGTTTACATTAGCAATGAAAGAATAAGGGATAATAGCAAGACTCATGCAACTAGTTACTCAGAAGAAATACTTAGAGTTATATTTCATGGGGCACTTCATCTGATCGGTTATAATGATAAAAAGAAAAGTGAAATAGTGATTATGAGGAGTAAAGAGGACTACTATTTGCGTTTGTTTAGTAAAAAATAATCCGTTTTTATATGTTTCACGTGAAATCTTTTATTGTGTTAATTTTATTGCTTCCGTTTGTTTCCTATTCTCAACATGTAGGAACAAGTAGACTTGAAATAAAAGAGCTGCCGGCTCCTCCGCCTCGAGATTCCGCAGTCGATAATGACATCAATCGCTCTAACAAATCTTTAAGTGCAACAGAAAAAGAATGGTTTTACTGGACGAACTATAGTAGACGCAGCCCCAGGAGGTTTTGGGACAGCGTTATAATGCCCATTTTAAACATTCATCCAGAGTTTCGAAACTCCTATATGATTAGCTTAAAAGAGGATTTATATAACAGTCCTCCGTTGCCTCTTGTCAGGCCTAATGAAAGGTTGGCGAATGTGGCAACCCAGTTAGCAAAAGGTTTAGCGGCTGGTAAAGCGGGTCCGTCTCACACTGACCCTTCTGGCGTTACGTTTGAAACTAGAATGCGGTCGATAAACATTAAAACGTGTGCGGGAGAGAATATAAGCTTCGGCCCACCAAATACTCTATTAATGTTGGTTCTGCTTTACATAGACGAAGGTGTAGCTGATCTCGGGCACCGACGCACACTATTAAACCCTTTGTTTGTTGAAATGGGAGTTGGCGCCAGTACTTATGCTAATGGGAACGCAATGGTTGTTACTGATTTTGCTTGCAATCAAGAATAAAGGAAGTTTCACGTGGAACAAAATTATTGAAAAGGGGTAGAGTGGCCGAGTGTTATCTTTGCAATAATATATTAGATAATGTTTGAAATGTATGACGTAGTTGTAGTTGGAGCGGGTCACGCAGGATGTGAGGCTGCAGCCGCTGCAGCTAATTTGGGAAGTAAGGTTCTTTTAGTTACGATGAACATGCAGACGATAGCTCAAATGAGTTGTAATCCTGCCATGGGGGGAATTGCTAAGGGGCAAATCGTAAGAGAGATAGATGCACTAGGAGGATATTCCGGAATAGTAACTGATTTAAGCCTGATACAATTTAGAATGCTTAATAAAAGCAAAGGCCCTGCAATGTGGAGTCCGAGAGCTCAAAGTGATAGAATGCTTTTCCATCTAAAGTGGAGGGAAATGCTGGAAAACACCAGTAATATTGATTTTTTTCAGGACAACGTTACATCCATTATAATAAAAGGAGATAAGGCTTGTGGGGTAGTTACCAGTCTTGGTCATGAAATTTCTGCAAGATCCGTTGTCGTTACCAGTGGAACTTTTTTAAATGGAGTCATTCATATCGGTGAAAAGCGATTCGGCGGAGGAAGAATGGCAGAAAAGGCTTCTATCGGTATTACAGAGCAGTTGGTAGAACTGGGATTCGAGAGCGACAGACTGAAAACAGGAACTCCGCCCAGAGTCGATGGAAGAAGTTTGGATTACAGTAAAATGGAGGAGCAGAAAGGTGATGACGACATAGTAGGTTTCTCTTACCTGGATGTAAAGAAAATAAATCCAAGTCAACAACGTTGTTGTTACATCACCTACACAAATCAGCAGGTTCATGATATGCTTAGGACCGGGTTCGATAGAAGTCCGATGTACGCAGGTAGAATAGAAGGAGTTGGCCCACGTTATTGCCCTAGTATTGAAGATAAGATAAATCGATTTGCCGATAGAGACAGACACCAATTATTTGTAGAACCGGAAGGATTCAATACAGTGGAAATATATGTAAATGGGTTTTCTACTTCATTACCAGAACAAGTTCAGTTCGAAGCGTTAAGAATAGTGCCCGGGTTTGAAAACTGTAAAATGTTTAGACCAGGATATGCTATCGAATATGATTTCTTTCCGCCAACACAATTGACTTATTCCTTAGAAACCAAAAAAATAAAAAACCTGTTTTTTGCAGGACAAATAAATGGAACTACAGGATATGAAGAAGCTGCTTGTCAGGGATTAATGGCAGGAATCAATGCGCACCAAAAAGCATTTGATTTAGATCCTTTTATTTTAAAAAGGAGCGAAGCATATATTGGAGTGTTAATAGATGATTTAATAAGTAAAGGAACAGAGGAACCGTACAGAATGTTTACGAGTCGAGCGGAATACCGGACGCTTTTGAGGCAGGACAATGCAGATCTTAGATTAACAGAGTTGAGCTATAGACTGGGATTAGCATCCCAGGAAAGAATGGAAAAAGTTAAAGCGAAAAAGGAAGGGGTAGAAAAAGTGAAGGTGATAATGAAAGAATATGGAGTTGAGCCTGAAGAAATGAATGATTATTTATTTCAAAAAAATTCGGCGCCCTTACTGCAAAAGCAGAAGCTATCACAATTAATACTTCGTCCAAACATAGAATTAAACGAAATGGTAAAAGCCTCCCCCAAGCTTATGGTGTTATTAGGATGGGTTGCCGAGGATGTGGTGGAACAAGCAGAAATACAAGTAAAGTACGATACTTATATTAATAAAGAGAAAGAGCTTGTAGAAAGAATGAGTCAGTTAGAAGACCTATTAATACCTGATAGTTTTAATTATGAAAAGATTATTTCTCTCTCAAACGAAGCAAGGCAGAAGTTCAATAAAATTCGCCCACGAACATTAGGCCAGGCAAGCAGAATAAGCGGGGTTAATCCGAGTGATGTACAAATACTAATGGTATATATGGGCAGATAGCTTGCGCTGTTGATATAAGGAAGGTAGAAGCATATCAAGCCCAATAGTGTAGTTCGAAAACCGCTTTTAAAACGTTTATAGTACAATTTTAAAAAACGAGACGGGTATTAGGCACTTTTGTTTTTTCTATTAAACGTTCTTTTATGCGAGGCTTTGTTAATACTTGGATTATAAATAGGAGTGGGGCCAAAATTTTCCGGAACAACAGCTTTTGTAATTGTTTTGCCAATTAAAGCCTCAATAGCTGCGAATTTTTTTTGTTCTTTTTCGTTAATTAAAGTGAAAGCTGTTCCATTAGATTCAGCACGTGCAGTACGGCCTATTCTATGCACATAATCCTCTCCATCGTGAGGAACCTCGTAATTGATTACCAGATCTATATTGTCAATATGAATTCCACGGGAAAGAATGTCCGTTGCAACCAATATTCTTAATCTTTTATTTATAAAAGACGCTAGTACTTGTTCACGCATTTCTTGCTCAAGATCAGAATGTATTTCATTTGCAGAAAATCCCGCTCTCTTTAGCTGATTTGTCAGATCTTTTACTATATATTTTTTAGAACAGAAAATAAGAACACTATCGTATTTATCTAACCTTAGCAGGTACTTAATAAGTGCAGGTTTTTGCAGATCATATACCACATACGCTTCCTGTGTTATCTTTTCGGGTGGTTTAGAAAGAGAAATATTTACTTCCTCAGGATCTTTTAGTATTTTCCTTGCAAGTTCTCTAATTTTTGCAGGCATAGTGGCGGAAAAAAGCAAGGTCTGGCGATTACTGGGCAGGAAGGAAATGATCTTCATAATATCATCATTAAAGCCCATATCCAGCATTCGGTCTGCTTCATCGAGAATAAGGTATTGAAGATGTTTTAGTTTAACATACCCCATATTTAAGTGGCCAATCAGTCTGCCAGGAGTACAAATAACTATTTCTGCCCCTTTAGACAATGCTTGTCTTTCCTGAACAAATGAGGCTCCATCTCCACCACCATAGACAGCTAATGAACTAATAGAAGTAAAATAAGAAAGCCCTTCAAGATTTTGAGCAATTTGTACTGCAAGCTCACGGGTTGGAACAATAATGAGCGCATTTATATGTTCGGTTTCAGCGCTGTTTATTATTTTTTGTATAACCGGCAAAAGAAAAGCGGCTGTTTTTCCTGTGCCGGTCTGAGCTGACGCTATTAAATCTTTTCCCTTCAGTATCAATGGTATTACCTGTTCCTGTACTGGTGTAGCAGTTTCGTAACCGGTTGCCTCAATTCCCTCAAGTAACCTTTCGTCAAAATCGAAATCTTTAAAATTCAAAATCTTGGTAGTAATTAGTTGAAAAATTTAAACGCGCAAGCATTTATTTCAAAGGTAGGTGAAATACATGGCTTGAAATTTCATTAACAGTAGCAATTAAACGTTTAAACATTAAATTTTATTCGGCAGATGTGATAACCAGAACTTATTTTATAAACGAAGAAAATATCAATTGTCAATGAATTTCAAAAATCAAAGTGTGGTTTTAAAAATTATGGCCTGATTATTTTAGTAAAATATTTTCTAAAAAATATCTACGAATGAAACCAGTAATTATCAAACTGAATCTTGCCGGAACCACTGTTCACGTAAATGCTAACCAGATCTTATACTATTATGCAAAACATGACGAAAAAAGCCAATTCGTAACAGAGTTGTTTTTTACCGAAAAGTTTGGATTAGAAGTCTCAGAAACACCCGCAGAAATAGACGATTTAATTAATGGCGAAGGGAAAGTCGTGGAACTTGTCGATTTTAATGAAGAAAAACTATAGTAAATTATATCGGCGTATTACTTTTAAAATAATTTATGGCAGATAAAATTGGTGGAATTGATCCTAACGTCACAAATCCCAATGATCCGGGGAAAGATCAGGCACCTGTTGACCCAAGCAATACCAGTAGCATCGGGCAAAAAGTGGAGCAAGGAGTTATTGATACAAAGGCGGGAATTAGTGAGCAAAGCAGCGAGTGGGAGGATGAGCAAGAAAGAAGTGTGGATAAAAGTTTATTTGTTGACCGGTCTGAAAATTATATAAAAGATCCGTCGCCCGAAGAAAATAGCACTAATAGTGAAGACACCTAATGATACATCTTTCCCGAATTATTTTTCCCGAATTATTATTTAATCGGTTGTTGGGTATTGTAACATATTGGTCTAAATATCTCAATGCTTTTCAGTGTAAGAAGTCTTAATAGTTCGAATATACTACTGAACAAACACATTTGTTTTTTTAGTCTCTCTAATTAATTCTTTTACTTTTTCGAGCTTTGCGTCTACGCCTTCTTTAATAAATGTCGAAGTAGGTCTTACCTCCACGTCTGGAAAAACTCCCCGTCCGTTTTTTGGATGTTTTGCATCCCACACCATTCTATAGAGGGGTAATGTGACTCTTAGCTTAGTAGTAGGTAAAACTATTGTTGTTAAGAACATAGCCGAGTTGCCGTAAGCGCCGCCGCCCGTTTCTTCACCTACAATGGTTACATTGCTTTGCCCCTTTAGTTTCACCGTCACAAGTGTTGCTGCCGAGAAAGTGTAGCCACCCGTCATCAGATAAATATTTCCATCGAAATGATTATTCTTTTTGGGTTTAAAGGAGTGATTTTCAAAAAATCTGAAATGAATTCTATCGTCGCTATATCTTCTTCCTGTAAGGCGCATGCTTAACCAATAGATAAACCAGGGTTTGATGTATTTTTTATAAGGAAATTTTCTTGTAAAAGCTGCCACGGTATCTGCAACATGAAAGGGCTTCTGCACAAGATATTGAGTGAGATTTGTACACGAAAGAACACTGCCTCCGGAGTTTAACCGCAAGTCAAGAACAACGTTTTGGATATTGTCTTTTTTTACAGTCTTGAAGCTCTTTTTAAAAAACCGATTTAGTTTTCCTTCGCTAAAAGTATTTACAGATAAAAATGCAGTGCTAGAGGCAGTATCGATTTTAATATTTCGACTGTTCGATAATTTCAGATCTCTAAATTGCCTCTTTTGTAAACCTTCAGGCGCCGGTCCTCTTTTTTTTACAGCCGTATCTGCTTTCAACTCGTAGTTCTTCATGTTTATGTTTCTCTGCTGCCCGGTGTCATCTATATATCTAATCGTATAAAGGCTATCAGTACCAAAAACACTTCTATAATATGCAGGAAAATTGAAGCTTATAAGCTGGTACCTAAAATTATTAGAATAGCCATCAGTTCCAATAAACTGACAGATGCTGTCGAGTATTTGTTTGGTAGTAAGACTATTAACACCGGTGATGACGGTTCCCCGTTTTATTAAGGTGTCGTTGCTAAACGAATTAGCCACTACTACTGCGCTGTCATCCCATGCTTTTAACGATAACGGAAACAGGGGCAATTTCTGTTTACTCAAATACTTCGAATAATCTTTAGAAGATCTGACGGAAGTATGGCCGCAATGAATTTGATTTATTGCCAGGGAAACTTTGTTTTTAAATTGCTGTTCTGTAAGGGAATCCTTTATTGATTCTTTTACTGAGGCAAAATAACGCTGGACAGAGACTGGGGTTGAATACCAATACAGGCTCGGATGATTAGTCTGTAAAATCTTTAGAAGTAATGAAAATTCTTCCTGTAGTTCTGCGGAGCTGTACTTACAAGCAGGGTTGAAAGAAGCTTTTTTTGAAATATTGCAAGAAATGCAGGTAACTAAGACAGATAACAACAGGATATTTTTCATTTTCACTTGTGCAATATAAACCGCCGGTTATTTCTATCTTTCTAAAAAAGTGGTTAAAAACTCAAATTAAGAAAAAGAGGATATATATATATTGATTTTATAACAAATTAATGCCGCAGAGTGATCGCTATTGCTTAAATTGATTCCATCCCTGAGCAATAAGTTCGTGGGTGCTTCCCCCTTTTGTAATAATATGCACACCTTCTTCTATGTCTGTAATGTATCCTATAATAGATATTTGTTCGTTCAATAAAAGTTTTTCGTAAGAGTTTTGAGGTGCCGTAAAAAGCAGTTCGTAATCTTCACCTCCACTTAACGCACAGGCAGTCGGATCAAGTTCAAGTTTATAAGCATACTGCCGGGCGTGGTCGTTAATCGGAATTTTTTCTTCGTAAAGAATACAACCGACATTACTCTGTTTGCAAATATGCAATGTTTCACTGCTTAGACCATCACTTACATCCATCATGCTTGTGGGAATGATGTTCGATTCTTCAAAAAAATCAATGATATCCTTTCTTGCTTCCGGTTTCAGTAATCGTCCTACTATATATTGCTCATTTTCAAGATTGGGTTGTATTTCCGGATTTTCAAGGTAAATCTTCTTTTCTCTTTCAAGAAGTGTTAATCCTAAAAAAGCACTGCCGAGGTCACCGCTAACACACAGCAGATCGCCCTTTTTAGCACCGCTTCTTTTTACTATTTTATCTGGACCTATTTCACCCAGTGCCGTAATGCTTATGATAAATCCTTTTTGTGAAGAACTTGTATCACCCCCTATCAGGTCGACGCCGTACTTCTCACATGCTGCATACACACCCTCATAAAACTCATCGAGAGCCTCTACACTAAAACGGTTGCTAAAAGCAATATTTAAGGTAATATGGGTGGGAGTAGCATTCATGGCATACAGATCACTTAGGTTGACAACTACGCTTTTGTAGCCCAGATGTTTAAGCGGTGTATACATAAGGTCGAAATGGATGCCTTCTACAAGCATATCAGAACTTACCACAGTTTGTTTTCCAAAATGGTCAATTACAGCAGCATCGTCGCCGATACTTAATATGGTTGAAGCGTTCTGAATTTCGAAATTCTTTGTAAGATGCTCTATCAATCCAAACTCTCCAAGTGTAAATATTTCAGTTCTGTTATTCATTTAAATAGTTTGAATATGAACAATCTAGATCTTACCGGTCTCCGGATGCCAATGACCATTGATAGCCAAAAGTAGATCTTCATGTATTTTTCCATTGGTTGCCAGAATATTGGGCTGGTAGGGAGAGTAGTAGTTGCCGCCGAAATCTGTTATTTTACCGCCCGCCTCTTCCAGTATTAAAAATCCGGCAGCGCTGTCCCATGCATTTAAATCGTGTTCATAAAATCCATCAAATCTGCCGGCAGCCACCCAACATATATCTATGGCAGCACTGCCTAGCCGCCTCACAGGTATATTGTTTCGGATTAATTTATCAAATACTTGTAAAGGACCATTAGGTGCATCAAGGTAAGAATAAGGAAAGCCGGTAACAAGGCAGCTTCTCAATAGATCTGCTTTATCGCTCACCTTTATTTTCTTGTCATTAAGCGTAGATCCTGATCCTCTTTCTGAGAAAAAAAATTCATTCATAAAAGGATTATATACTGCCCCTAAAATCATTTTTCCATCTTTTTCAACTCCAATACTAACACAACAAATAGGGATACCATTAGCAAAATTTACTGTTCCATCTATAGGATCAATAATCCACTTTATATTGCTGTCCATCTTCAATTCACCTGCCTCTTCACTTAAAAGATAATGATCGGGAAATTCCTTCCGTATTACTTTAAATATGGCTTCCTCAGATTCTTTATCTGCCTGCGTGACGAGATCGTTGATGTTTGATTTGCTACTTACAGTAAAACTTCCATTGAAGTATTGCTGTAGAACTTGTGACCCTGCATGGGTTGCCTTTATAAGTGTTTGCTTAAGCATTTTGCAAAGATAGTTATGTACATGGTGACAGAAGCCCTCTGCCATTTACATTTTTGCCGAATTGTATACTAGTGTTATGTTAATCCTAAATTGACGGATAGAGTTTTTTTAATTTCACTCTTGCTTCTTTGTTTGTGAATTGCCAATTGATTGTGCTGTTTTTATTATTTCTGTTTCTTTGCCAGGCTTC
>JBBPZJ010000066.1:0-6972 GCA_038199395.1 Chitinophagales bacterium | reverse complement strand
TTTTAGGTAGGAATTTACATTTTATATGATGAATTTTGCTAATCACTTTGTATGAAATTGTTGTTTCAAATTCTATTTGCCTTACTTCCACTTGTTACTGTTGCCCAATATTCAACAGAGAAAATTCATGTGATTAAAACCGCAAAATATATATTAACTCCTGATTCCTTATCTAAACAGCTTACGGCCGATTATAAAACTGACAGGGAAAAAGTTACTTCTATATTTCGTTGGATTACCGAAAACATATCTTATAACGTGCGTCCTTTTTACAGTGCTAACCGTAAATATTCAGATGATATTTTACTGGATGAGGATGATGATACCGCAGCGTTGAAGCCTTTAAGTGAGAGAGTAGCTATAGACGTTTTAAATAAAAGAGTAGCTTTTTGTGATGGATATGCAAGGCTTTTTAAAACGCTCTGCGATTATGCAGACATTAAATCGGAGATTATTACAGGCTATGCTAACGGCAGTATGGGTCGTGCGATGTATAAGTTTGGCTCCAACCATCGCTGGAATGCTGTTTACTTAGACAGCTCCTGGCAATTGCTCGATGCTACCTGGGCAAGTGGTCATCTTACATACAGTACAAATGATTTTATACAGAGTTACAACAACCGCTATTTTTTAACTCAAGCAAAAGATTTTGTCGCAGATCACTATCCCGAAGACTTGCAATGGACGCTTTTGCCTGAACCTCCAGAGAAAAGTGAATTTCGGCAAACGCCATTTAAAACACATGCTTTTCTAAAAAATTATGTTATCTCATTTAGTCCACAATCCGGTGTAATAGAAGCATCAGAAGGAGACACTCTGCGATTCGAAATTGAAACATTTGCAGAAAAAAAGAATCTTTTAGTTCTTGATACTGCCATTGTTGACTCAGCCGATATCGCCGCCGCAACCGCCGATATATTTAGAAACACTTCCATCGTTGCAGGAAATAAAATCAAGTACCGGTACATCATACCTTCATCTGAAGATAAATGGTTAAGTATAGTAATGAATGATGAAGTAATAATGAGATACAAGTTGAACATCCGGAAAAATTATACTGCTTCAAAATAAAAGAGGCAGCCCCTGTATACAAAGACGGCCTCTTTTAGGTATTAACCTTTTTTACAGGTTTTCAGTTTTAAAAGCTATTTGCTTTTCCTTCAAAATAAGCTTTACTGTAATTTGCCTTCCACAAGTCATACCGCTTGAATTGATTTTCTAAACGAGGTTTAAAACCGTCCCAATTACGATCAGCTTTAGGGCTCCATAACACTTCGCTTAAAGCACTCATGCGAGGGAAAATCATGTACTCTACTTTGCCTGGATAAGCCATATACTCTGTCCAAACGTTTGCTTGTGCTCCTAATACATATTTCCCCTCTTCGTCACTCAACTCTTTAGGTATCGGCTCGTAGCTATATACTTTTTCAAGAGGCAGAAAGCCTCCGATATGCAGCGAATCATCCTTTTGTACCTGGGAGTGATCGAAGTACACATAAGTACCCGGCGTCATGATCACTTTATGCTTTTGCTTCGCTGCAGCAATACCACCTTCTTCTCCTCTCCAGCTCATAACGGTAGCATTAGGTGCAAGGCCGCCTTCCAATATTTCATCCCATCCAATAATATTTCGGCCCTTGCTGTTGAGATACTTTTCTATGCGTTGTATAAAATAGCTTTGCAGTTCGTGTTCGTCTTTTAAACCTTCAGCCTTAATTCTTGCCTGGCATAAAGGACATACTTTCCAGTTTGTTTTAGGGCATTCATCGCCTCCAATATGTATATACTGCGAAGGAAATAAGGTAAGTACTTCATCGAGCACATCCTGAATGAAATTGAAAGTCGAGTCGTTGCCTGCGCAAAACACATTTTTAAAGACACCCCATTTTTGCTCCACCTGGTAAGGACCTGTTCCGGGGCATCCTAAAAAAGGATAGGAAGTTAAAGCAGCCTCTGCATGGCCAGGCATTTCAATCTCAGGAATAATAGTAATGTGCCTGTCTGTTGCATATTTTACAACGTCTTTTATTTCATCTTGTGTATAGTACCCGCAATAGCGAATGCTGTCGTTACCAGTGCCGGGATTATGGCCGATTATTGTTCCATTACGGCAAGACCCTATCTCGGTTAGTTTAGGATATTTTTTTATTTCAATTCTCCATCCCTGATCTTCTGTAAGATGCCAATGAAAATAATTCATTTTATGAAAGGCGATATAATCAATGTACTTTTTTACAAAAGAGACAGGGAAAAAATGCCTGCCAACATCGAGGTGCATACCACGGTAAGCAAACCGGGGAGAGTCGACAATGGTGACTACAGGGATCTCAAGAGAAGAGCTTACCTTAACCGGTAATAACTGAAGCAAAGATTGAATGCCATAAAATGTGCCGCTATAAGTATCGCCGTCCAATTTTACAGAAGTTGGCGTTACTTTTAAAGTGTAGCGATCAGTAGCAGATGCTTTTGCCAGCTTACGGGTAGCTATTTGGATCACTTTTCCTGCTTTCGCTTTGTTTACTGGCAGCTTGAAACCATAAATCTTAAAAAGATAATCGTTAAAAAAGTCAGCAGCTTTTCTATCTTCAGCATCCGCTGCCGAAATCATTGTTTTTTGATTGATGATAAATTTTCCGGTGCCTTCCTCTACACTTACAGGTTGTGGTATGATACTCACTTTCTGACAAAAAGCATTAAAATAAAGCAGTACAAAAAATATAGCCAGGGAAGAATTTTTAAGCATGTGTATTAAGGTTACTTTCTTTTTAAGAATATTAAGATATGGGTTATTGTAAAAGATTTCAGGCATTAGCAAGAGCACGGTCGAGATGCACATAACCACCATCTACATGAATGATTTGGCCGGTAGTATGACCCGACTTTTCTGAAAGCAGAAAAGCAGCCATGTTAGCAATTTCTTCAGGTGTAGTCATCCTGTTTTCAAATGGAATTTTAGATGTAATTTCTTTTAGCTTCTCTTCAGGATTTGACAATGTTTTTATCCACGTTTCATATTGCGGGGTCCAGCTTTCGGCAATAACAATTGCATTTACACGAATGCGGTACTTTAATAACTCAACTGCCCATTCCCTTGTAAGTCCGTTGCGTGCTCCATTAGCCGCAGCATACGCCGATGTATTTCCCTGCCCCGTTTCTGCAGTTTTAGATGTTATATTTACAATACTTCCTTTCGCTTTAATTAGGTATGGCAACGAATGATGAGCTAAGAGATAATAGTGTACCACATTTCTATGCATTGATGCGATAAACCCTTCATAACTGCCTTTTTCTAAACCTATTCCATCATTTACCCCGGCGTTATTTACAAGGCTGTCTATCCGCCCATACTTTTCGGCAATAATTTTAATTGCCTTTTCACATTCTTCCGGCTTTGTCAACTCTGCTTCTACCTGAAATGATTTTCCTCCTGCTTCAGTAATCTCATTGACTACTTTGTTATTATCTGCTGCTTTTCTGCCGATAATAATTGCAATAGCACCTTCTGCCGCCAGCACTTTCGCAATGCCTTCACCTATACCTTTAGCTCCGCCACTTACGATGATTACTTTATCTTTTAATTGTAGATCCATTTGTTATTTATGCTGTTTGAAAAGAACCGTTAGAGTAATTGCACTTTTGAAGAATTGTAAGCTTTCACTGTTTGTCTTGAAGTTCCTAATCCTTCAATGCCCAGCTCCATTACATCACCTTCTTTCAGGTACAACTGCGGGTTCATTCCAAGCCCCACCCCTGCTGGTGTACCGGTAGAAATAATATCTCCCGGAAGCAATGTCATGTACTGGCTTACGTAAGCAACCACAAAAGGCACATTAAAAATCAAATTTGCAGTCGTGCCATCCTGCATCATCTTACCATTTAGCTTTAGCCATAATCGTAGTTTGCCGACATCTGGTATTTCGTCTCTTGTTACTAGGCTTGGCCCTAACGGAGCAAATGTGTCACATCCTTTTCCTTTGTCCCATGTGCCGCCTCTCTCTAATTGAAATTCACGTTCGCTTATGTCGTTATGCAAACAATATCCTGCTATGTATTCCATTGCTTCAGCTTCATTCACATAGCTTGCTTTCTTGCCTATAATAACAGCTAACTCAACTTCCCAATCTGTTTTTTTTGAACCCTTTGGTAAAACAACATCATCAAAAGGACCGCATAAAGCCGTAGTCGACTTCATGAAAATAACAGGCTCTGTAGGAGGAGTTGCATTTGTTTCCCGGGCATGATCTATATAATTCAAACCAATGCAGACAATCTTAGAAGGTCTTGCTATAGGGCTATCAAGTTGCACGTCGGTTGGTAGTTCTCGCAACTGTTCCTTATTTTGGTTGATGAATTTACCCAGGCGATTTATACCATCATTCTCAAAAAAATGTTCGTCATAATCTTCGCCAAAAGAAGATGCGTCAAAAAAATGGTCGTTTATAATGATGCCTGGTTGTACTTTTTTACCTTCTCTAAACCGTATTAGTTTCATGGGCTTTACTCTTTTTTTAGTTGTTTAATTTTATTGATCCACCATCAATAGGATAATCGCTTCCGGTGATGAAAGAAGCTTCGTCAGAACATAGGAATAATATTAATTGAGCAATTTCCGGAGGGGTTCCCATTCGGCCTATCGGCTGCGATTTGCTGAGCTTTTCAAACATCTCCTGCTCTTTGCCGGGATAATTCTTCTTAAGAAAACCATCTACAAAAGGAGTATGAACACGTGCAGGCGATATACAGTTGCACCTGATTCCATGG
This sequence comes from Chitinophagales bacterium, assembly GCA_038199395.1. Taxonomy (GTDB): domain Bacteria; phylum Bacteroidota; class Bacteroidia; order Chitinophagales; family Chitinophagaceae; genus Segetibacter. The sequence goes on along the minus strand of JBBPZJ010000066.1, from coordinate 2,211 downwards.
CTGATATAGTCTTTTGCAACAGACAAGGTCATAGAATAAACAGCACCTTTACTCATTGAGTATGCAAAACGATCAGCCAGGCCAATACTTCCTGCAATCGAAGCAAGGTTAAGTATGACCCCGTGGTTTTTTTGTTTCATCAAAGGAATGGCTTCGTGCAGGCAGTTGTACACTCCTTTTACATTTACATTAAATACCCTTTCGAAGTCTTCTGTAGTTGTGTTGTCGGCATTACCAATATGTGAAATGCCCGCACTATTTACGAGTATATCAATAACAGCGATCTCATTAAATATTTTATGCACCTGCTTTTGGTCTGTGACATCGCAAGCATATGTTTTTATCTTACCGCCACTTTGTAAAACCTCTTGTTGTACCGATTGTAATGCATCTGCATTTAAGTCTACCGCATGTACTACTGCTTTTTGAGACGCAAATAAAACAGCTACTGCTCTGCCTATACCACTTGCTGCGCCTGTGATAACAGCTTGTTTATTTTCAAGACTAAGCATCATTATTGTTTATTAAAGAATTTTTTCTGACTAAGAATTTTTCCTTTATCAGCCTGTTATTGTTGCTCAAATCTAAAGCAAAACAATATCTTTTTGATGTGCTTGTTTTTTATCATAAAAAAGTAGAAGTAATTACAATTAAGAACGATGTTAGAACAGGCTTTAAGCAACTGATAGTGTAAGAAAGATCCGATAGAGAAGTAGGGATTGTAATAGTAGATTTTAGGAATGCATTGGCGTTAACGAATTGTCGCCTTTACATCTTAAGGTGTGCCTTTTTGCTAAGTTCCGGGCCTTCTTCTTCCTCCTGATCTTTGCTCTTTTTGTCTTTTTTCTTCTGCAGCTTAAAAATGTCGTTGCGGTTAATTCCATAAAAAGTAGCAGGAACTTCTTTGGTGCCTTCGCACGAGAAATAAACTATATTTTGATTGCTATAGGTAATCCCCTCGAGTTGCCAATCCCATGGTTGATCGGCAAGGTCGATCTTTTTATGATTGCCAGAAAAAAAGTCGTTTCCAATAAAATCTTTAAATAAATAGATAAACGGATAGCGATGCCCTTTGTGATAGCCAATGAGTGCAAGTTCCGTATTTTGTTTGTTCATAGCGGCATCGGTAACCAATCCCTTGCTATTGAAACTGCTGATATATCTCGCTTCCCATTTGCCTGCAGTTTTCGGAATTACATATAACTTCGTTTCATTATCCTCTCTGTCTTTGGTAAATAAATAAAGCGAGTCTTTAAAGCTCAACAATGATTCGCAGTCAAAATTATTCTGCTTCTTTTTTTCAGCGATGCCGCCACCAGGAAAAGTAAAATCGATGATCTCGCCCTCTACCTGCACCTCATTTCCCTCAGGAATATTAGTAGAAGATATTTTAATAATCTTTCTCTCGGGCCTGTCTCCAACATTATCGCCGACATCTCCTATGTAAATAAAAGAGCTGTCGGAAGTTACAGCTTCGACGTCAGTCGCTTCTGTGTTTGCCACATTAACTGTCTGTAAAAGTTTGCCGCTTGCGTCTAACTTAAATACCCTTGCCTTAGGCTTATCTGTGATTGCCCAAATATTCTCACCAACTGCAGTTATGCCCGATATTTCCTTCAATTCTTTCGGTAACACAGTTTTTACAATTAGCTGAGAGCTTTTATCTCCAGACGATGAACAGCTTACACAAAGCGATACAAAAACAAAAGCAGCAACTTTTATCATAACTGTAAATGAGAATATTAATGACGCTGGTTGTATGTTATACAAAACTTGTTCCCCCTAAATTTTTTTTAAATCTTTATTCCGAAGTCTGCATACAGAATAAAATTTAACCATCAACAAAAATATTTTCTTATGTTCTCAACATGAAACGAAATATTTTTGCTTTAGTTAAAAGAATTGGAGTTAATATTTGTTTGAATGCCGGCCTATAAAAAACAGTCCTTTAAATCGAAAACTATAGTCTTCCGACTAGGAAGGAGCGGAATAATATTTTTTATATCAATTACAGGGTTACTCGGTTTCTTACAATCAACAGCACAAAAAAAAGTGCCGCTCGAAACTAGGGAAGTTACTTATCCTCCATTTGATACACCAGATACCATTGCAGATAAAGACCTTGTTAGTCAAAAAGATATTTTTGATGTTGTCGGTTCTCTTTTTAGAAAAAAATCAAAAGAAAATGTTGATAGCGATACTTCGTTGACA
>JBBPZJ010000065.1:0-12164 GCA_038199395.1 Chitinophagales bacterium | reverse complement strand
GGTCCGATGGTTTGTTTTGTTACAGGATGAGTTCCAATGTCTGCGAATGTATAAAGCCCTATTTCCATAGTGAGTTCCTATTCCTTTAGAGTTAGATGTACCGATTATAATTTATGATTATAAAAAATGAACCATTAAGATAATCATTTCGCAGTCAAACAAATAATAAGGCATTTTGCACAATGCTTACGGTGGGCTCTAAAAATTCGGTGATTATTTCGTGGGTATTTATTTTCGAATAAGAACATTTAACTGGCCTGTGTTGTAGTCAAAGTTTTTATAAATGTTTTATCTTACCTGTTTTTCCAAAATATTAATATGCGGTTCGTTGTATGTACCTTTTTCGTTTTATTGCTAACGATAAAGGCTTTTACTCAAGCAGATTTAAAATCCTATAAAGTTGAACCGGGAGTTTCAGAAAAGTTGGCCACATATCGAGAGAGAACATTATCATCTATAAATTATAATCTTAAGCTGGTTATACCTTCCCAAAGACAAGAGCCAATAGCAGCATCAGAAATTATTACAGTATCCTTGTCGAAAAATGAATTGCCTCTGCAACTTGATTTCAAGGAACATAGAGATCATATAAAATCGATTTCGGTAAATCAAAGGGAAGTTCCTGTCGCATTTATACACGAACACATAATTATTGCTCCAAAGTTTTTAAAAGCAGGAGACAATAATATCACTATCAGCTTCATTGCAGGTGATTTATCGCTCAACAGAAACGAAGACTTTTTATATACCTTATTGGTTCCTGATCGGGCACGATCTGTTTTCCCTTGTTTTGATCAACCTGACCTGAAAGCTACTTTTACTTTATCGCTTACAGTTCCCGTTGATTGGCAAGCAGTAAGCAATAGCTCTTTGGCTGATTCCTCTATTATTTCTGGTAGTAAGACATTTCAATACGCACCATCCGATACCATCAGTACTTACCTTTTTTCTTTTGTCGCCGGTAAGTTCACAAAAATCACCAAAGACGCAAATGGAAGGCTGATGAATTTTTATCACAGGGAAACAGATACTGCCAAAATCAATTATAGTGTCGATTCTATTTTCCGTATCCATGGTGATGCCTTGAAGTTCCTGGAAGAATATACGCAGATACCCTATCCTTTTAAAAAGTTTGATTTTGTTGCTATTCCCGATTTTCAATATGGTGGTATGGAGCATGTTGGTGCCATTGATTACAAAGCATCTGGTTTGTTTTTAGATTCCGGATCAACTAAAGATCAGGAAAATGCAAGGGCAAATTTGATAGCACATGAAACATCTCACATGTGGTTTGGCGACCTGGTGACTATGAAATGGTTTAATGATGTTTGGATGAAAGAAGTATTTGCCAATTTTATGGCAGATAAAATAGCACAGGTAAGCCAGGCAAACAGCAATTATGACCTTAAGTTTTTGATCGATCATTTTCCTGCTGCTTATGGCGTCGACAGAACTTTAGGTGCTAATGCAATCAGACAGCACTTATCAAATTTGCAGGAAGCGGGTACGTTGTATGGCAATATCATTTATCATAAAGCTCCGGTCATGATGCGGCAGTTAGAACGGCTTATGGGAAAGGATGCTTTTAGAGACGGATTGCGTGAATACCTTGCAAAGTTTAAATTTGGCAATGCGACCTGGCCACAACTTATAGGCATATTAGATAAGCACACTCCGGCCGATTTGATTGCGTGGAATAAGGTGTGGGTAAATGAAGCAGGACGTCCGGTTGTCAATTATCGTATTCAAACACATCATGGCACTGTATCGAATATTACTATCAGCCAGAAAGGAGAGTATGCTTCACTTTTATTGGCGCCACAATTTTTTGAAGTTGCCCTGGTTTATACAGATACCATAGAAGAATATACTGTTCAACTGGATAAGCGTGTAGTTGAATTAAAAGGTGTCGAAGGGAAACGAGAGCCGCTTTATATACTTTTTAATTCATCAGGACAAGGATACGGTTTGTTTCCGGTAGATAAAAGGATGCTACCACATGTAAGCGAGTTGAAAAATCCGGTGATGAGAGCATCGGCCTTCATTAATTTATACGAAAACATGTTAAGTGGAAAAGGGGTAACTCCAATACAATTATTAGATGCTTACCTGCCAATGTTGTCTAAAGAGCCTGAGGAGCTAAATTTAAGATTATTAACGAACCACATTAATGATATTTTTTGGAGGTTGATTTTGCCATCAAAACGAGTTGCAATAGCTCGAACTTTAGAAGATAGACTGTGGCAGTCGTTGCAAACAGAACCTGTTGCCAATAAAAAGAAAATACTGTTTAAAACTTTTCAAAGCATAGCACTTACAAAACAGGCAGAAGAGAAATTATTTGCTGTTTGGAAAGATCAGAAACCTCCCACAGGTGTTAAGTTAACTGAAGACGATTATACTTCAATTGCATTGACATTGGCATTGAAAGATTACCCTGCCCCAGGTATTTTGCAGCAACAATTATCAAGAATAAAAAACGTAGACCGGCAAAATAGGTTGAAATATTTAATGACACCACTCTCTTCAGATGTTACAAAACGAGATGCTTTTTTCAACTCATTAAAAAAAGAAAGAAACCGGGAGAAAGAAGCGTGGGTAGCAACAGCTTTAGACTACCTGCATCATCCATTAAGAGCAAGCAGTTCTATCAAATATTTAAATCAAAGCCTGGATCTTTTGCAGGAAATACAATTGACAGGAGACATCTTTTTTCCAACAGCGTGGTTACAATCAACTTTTGGTTCCTACCAGACAACTGAGGCGGCCAATGTGGTAAGGGAGTTCTTAAAAAAGCATCGAAGTTACAATCCGAAATTAAAGGCCAAGATTTTGCAGGCCGCTGATCCTTTGTTTCGGGCAGAAAAACTAACCTCTGCATCTCAATAATTACTTTAGACTTTTTATGTCACTTTCCCCCTCTAGCTATTTTCAGCACATCTTTCCATACACCTGAATATTTTTTGCGGTACTTTAAATCATCTTCTGTTTCAATTAAAGCAAGGCAGCTCTCCTTTAACTGTTCATCGTGTACTTCGTCGTACACTTTTCTAAAAACCTGCAGAATATCATACCGAACCATTGTGCAATTCTTTTCGTTGATACACTCATTAAATCACTCGCTTCATGTGGCTACTACTTTGCCTCTTAATTCTTCAGTTACTACTGAAAAGTTTGCGCCTTTGCCTCCTTTGCCTCTTTGCGTGAAAGAAAATAAAACACATAGAACCTGCACACTAACTTCCCCCGCATCCACTTTTTTTATACCAGCCCTTTTTTAGATGAACGATCTAACATCCACTAAAATAAAAGTATTTTATTTTTTTCGAATTCCTTCGGTACAATATTTTCATTTGTTTTTGGGTATAAAGGTTAAGCAAAATGGAAAAGACTATACATAGTGCAATGAATGTAGAGGTGATCGATGAGGCTTTTTACATGCCACAGTTAGACAGAAGCCGACGCATATGGGTGTATAAACCTTACGGATACTATAGAACGGCTAAAAGATATCCTGTTGTATATATGCACGACGGACAAAATCTTTTTGATGAAACTACTGCGTATGGCGAAGAGTGGGAAATTGATGAAACATTGAATAGCTTATTGGCCGAATGTATCATTGTTGGAATAGACAACAGTAAACACAGGATGACTGAATACAACTTTTACGATCATGAAGAATATGGTAAGGGTGAAGGCAGAAAATACATAGAATTCATTGCTCATACGCTAAAGCCTGTCATTGATCTTAATTTCAGAACAAAGGCTGAACAAAAACACACACATATTGCCGGCAGTAGTATGGGTGGATTAATTTCTTTCTACGGAGCCTTGTTTTTTTCGAAAACTTTTGGCGGGGCTGGTGTTTTTTCACCTTCATTATGGCTTGTTCCAAATGAAAAAGAGAAGTTGAAGTCAATAGCTAAGGCAAATAAGAAGTTCTCACAGCGTTTTTATTTTTATGGAGGTGCAAAAGAAGGAAAGGACATGGTTACCCACATACAAGCTATAGCAGGGCTTTTAAAAGAATTTCCCCAATATGATGTTGCTGTAGAAATTAATCGGGAAGGCGAGCATAGCGAATACCACTGGAGAAATAAATTTGGAGATTACTATGCCTGGCTGTCTGCGGGAGTAAGGCCGGAAGAATGAATATCGAGGTAACAGTACTCAATAGTTTCAAACTTGCGAGTTGAATGAACTTCAAAAATAGTAGGAGACTGTTCCCCGAACAGCCTTCTATTATCATCTTATAAACAACTTTACCTAAAACTTATCCCAAAACAACTTCGTTTCTACTTTATCTGCGCCTATTTTGGCAGATGCCTCCGTGTAACTGGCATTGTTTAGCGTTTGTTCGTTGGTTGGATAAGTAAGCCTGTTAGGGAACCCGGATCTTGCAGTAGCCGGTGCAGTTAAAACAGGGTAGTCTAACCTCCTGTATTCAGTCCATCCTTCAAAACCGCGGTTGTATAAAGCGATCCATTTTTGGGTACCTATTTTCTGTTTGTAGTTGCCTGCGGCAGTAGCATACGCAACTGCAGGATTGGTTAGATACGCATCGGCTTCTGCGTTTGATCCTCCCCAGAACAAAATAGAGGCTCTGATAGCGTTGTTATAATGTGTTGCAGCGCTTCCTGCTATCGTAAAACCTCTTTCAACTGCTTCTGCCCGGTAAAATTCAATTTCATCATAGCTCAACAATAAACCGGGAAAGTCTTCAGCTGCTATTTTCGCACTAAATTTAGCATAATCTGAAAACGTATTATTCGCTCCAACCACGCCACCAACATATTGACCTGCATCATTAGGTTTGAAATATTGACTTAAACGAGGATCATTTAAAGCTTTCATGGCGTTTATTAAAGTGTTTGCCCCAACAAAATCCAGGCGATTGCTTTGTATCAAATCAACCCAAAGTGGATTGGTATTTGGAGTGACCTTGAGGTATTTGAAAACAGCGTTATCGGCAGCAGACTGAAAAGCCTTTGCGTCTGCCTGTTCCACTGCAGCTTTGGCCTTTGCAGCATCTACATCAGCAATAGTCATCGCTAACCTGATCTTTAAAGAATTAGCAAACTTCAGCCACTGTGCGACGTTGCCTGCATATACAAGATCATCACTTGCCCTAAAACCAGCACTGGCAGGATTTAATGCGGCAATATCCTGATCTAATCTTTTAAATAAATCATCATAAATCGTTTTAGCATCATCATACTTTGGAAACAGGTTATTGTAATCCAAAGCTTCGGAATAAGGTACGTTACCAAACGAATTTACTAAAACAGAGTAAGTATAAACCTGCATGATATCTGAGATTGCCACCTGGTTTTTTCTTACTCCTTCATCAATAATTGTAAGGTCCTCACCGACTAATCTTTTTGCTTCAATTAAATCTACCAACACATCTCTGTACATTCTGGTCCACCATGACTGTGGAATATTACGGGTTGCAAAATCATAGTTCGGCTCATCCTGGTATGTGGTAGTTGCCCAATGCTGAACAACAAGCCGGAAGATGTTTGTATTTACGCTTGTACTTACGAGCCCATCTGTTAAGTTTCTAACAGCATTAGAAAAAAGGGTGGCCGGAGGAGCAGAGGTGGGACTCTTAGTCTGCTCATTGAAGCGTGAAATATCCTTGGTACACGCCAACATTGATAACATGGCTATTATTACGATTGAATATTTTCTCATTTTCATTTGTTTTTAAAATCTCAGTTTAAGATTAACACCGACAGTTCTTGTTGTAGGATATGCCCCACTTTGATAACCTTGAATGTTTCCTGAAGTTAAATTCTCTTCCGGATCTGCATAAGGAAGATTTTTGTGAATGATCCATAGATTTCTTCCTATCAAAGAAAGATCAATTCCCTTGAAAGGAGCAATTTTGCCAACGAGAGTTTCCGGTAAAGAATAAGTAAGGTTTACCTCTCTTAACTTAACATAACTGGCATCATACACAAAGTTTGCAGCAGGATTATTTACATACCCGTAAGAACCGTATCCTGTAATATCAACTCTTTTAGTATTAAGCTTACCATCGGCCGTTACACCAGGATAAATGATACCACCGCCCTGAGCAAGTGGATCGCGTTTAGGATTCCCCAAATCATTATTGCCAACAGTTTCAGGATAAATACCGGTCGCCATACCATAATAAAGGTCAAGAGAAAATACATCTCCCCCTTTTCTTACGTCTACCAAAAATCCTAATGATACGTTTTTATATCTAAAAGTATTATTTATACCAGCTAACCAATCGGGGTTTACATTGCCTATAACGTTATTAGTAGTTGTGGTAGTTACATAAAGGCCCTTTGCACCCACTAATTTTTCACCATTCAAATATGTCCAGGTTCTTCCCTGTATCGTGCCATACGGTTCACCGAGGGTTGCATTGACTGAAACCCCACCCTGCAACGATAAAGGATTAATCTGAAGATTTTTACTTTGACCGAACAGCTCTAATACTTTATTGCGGTTTCTGGTCCAGTTCACATTTACATTCCATGAAAAATTGCTGGTTTTGAAGGGAGTGGCATACAGCGATAGCTCAAGACCTTTATTTTGGATGGTACCGGCATTTACAACTTTCGAACTATAACCAGTTGCAGTTGAAACGCTCACCGGAAGAATTTGATCAACACTTTTCGTATCATAATAAGTAAGATCGAAACCTAAACGATTACGGAAAAATGCCATTTCTAATCCTATTTCTTTACTCTTTGTTCTTTCCGGTTTTAACTCAGGATTATTTTTTTGATCCGGCAAAGAAAATAGTGTAGCACTTCCAAATCCGGCAGGCTTAAAGTAAATATCCTGTAAATAGCCAAATGGAGCACTATTACCAACCTCTGCATAGTTTGCTCTTATTTTACCACTCGATAACCAATTTGCCGTAGGTAAAAGCTTGGAAAATACGAAACTGGCAGAAACAGATGGATAATAATAAGCATTGTTATTTGCCGGTAATGTAGAAGCGCGGTCTCTACGACCTGTGGCATCTAAAGTCAGAAAATCCTTGTAGCCTAACGTTACCCCTGCAAAATATCCGTCTACTGCTACTTGTTCAGAAGTTTCATCAGTTGGAAGAATATTGAGTGGGTTAACGGAGTTTGAAAGGGCATAGAGTTTTGGAACGACTAAACCTCCATTTGTCATGGCATATAACCCCTCGATAGCATTTCTCCTGATGTTAGTTCCTAATACGGCCTTAAGGTTGATGTCTTTGGTAAGATCTTTATCAATATTGGCCATTAAGTCATAATTGTACTCACGAAAAGTTCTGTTGAACTGAGCATACGTAGGCACGCCTACACTGCCCACAGCTACTCTTTCCATATGAAGTTCATCATAGGAGTCAAGCGACACACGTCCAAGAATGTTCAACCATTTAGCCGGTGCATAGTTTAACGATACATTTCCAAAAGTTCTATAACGGTAGTCTGTTTCATAGTTTTCATAACGTATCCAATAAGGATTATCACTATAAATTGGTTTTAGGCCACTGGCCTTAGTTGGGTCAGACCAGTTCCACGTTATATTTTGTTTGGTCCTAAAATAAGCATCCTTCAACTCCTTTATATCAACGTTGGGTTCCCACCACTGCCTGAACGTTTGATTGACATTGTATTTAGTATAACCGTTACCATATCTACCTTTTCCGTTAACTCTTGAAAAGTTAATTGCGGCAGCCACGGTCAATTTTTCTGTAATGCTATAGCTAGATCCAAAATTTATCAGGTTTTTAATAATCTTACTATTGGGTAAAATACCATGCTCATCCGTACGTGTATAACCGAGTTTGAAGTTTCCTTTGTCACCTCCTCCACTCAACAAAACGCTATTATTTAAAGAAGTAGCTGTTTCATAGAATGTACCCGGATCATTTTCAGCAGCTACCCAGGGTTTCATCTTCTTATAATAAGGAGAAGTAGGGTCGAAAGCATCCCAGTGATAAACCATTAAATTAGGATCAAACCTAACTCCATAGGCTGCATCTTCAGTCGTAGGCACAATCAAACTATTTGTTCCGGTACCAAATGCATCTTTGTACCAGAAGCCTGTGATAGGAGAGCCAGAGGCAGATGTGCTATAACCTGATTGCTGGTAGCCTGCACCATATTCTTTTTGACGCTCAGCAAAAGTCGTCTTATCAATTTTGCCGACAGTAAATCCTGAATTAACTGTAATGCCAAGACCTCTTCTTCCCTTTTTACTTGTAATCATTATTACTCCATTTGCCGCACGAGATCCGTATAGCGCTGTCGATGCAGCGCCTTTTAAAACGGTAATTGATTCAATATCGTCGGGGTTGATATCTGCTGCTGCATTGCCATAATCATATGTACCAGCCTGGTTGCGACTATTAACATCAGTACCACGGCCGGTTGCAGCAGCGGCAGAACTTGTATTAGAATTATCAATAGGTACTCCATCGACTACGAACATGGCCTGGTTATTACCTAATAAAGATTTGGTACCACGGATTATCACGTTAGTAGAGCCACCCATCACGTTGTTTTGCCTGATCTCGACCCCTGAAACTTTACCTGATAACTGGTTAACAAAATTGCTGCTTCTGGCCTGGCTTACATCTTCGCCACTTACTGTTTGAGCTGCGTAAGGCAGACTGTTTTTTGTTCGGCGAATGCCTAAAGCAGTAACAACCACTTCATCCAATGCCCGTGTAGACCTGGAGAGGGTAACCTCTATAAACGTCCGTTTTCTTATGTCAACTTCGGTTGGGGCGAGACCTACGCTAGAAATCACGAGCGATCCTGTTTGTGGTGCATTAATTCTAAAACTTCCATCTGGTGACGTACTGGTACCATTTGTAGCTCCTTTTACTGTTATCGATGCTCCTTGTAAGGGTGCACCTGAAGAGTCTGTAACGCGACCTCTTACTTCAATTGTCTGTGCACTTATATGTAATGTGCAAAGAGAAAAAAAACATAAAAGACAAATTGCAATGTTTCTCATGTTGACTGATTTAGGTGACTAAGTTGGTGGTTGCTTTTAAAAATGAAAAGGTTAATAATTTGTAAATTAAACGTAAAGCAAACTGTAGGACAACGCTTCTATCAATAGTGCTTCAAAGGAGTGATGAACGGTAAAACTGTTATTTTAATGGTAAAAAGTGATAAAAAAAGAATAAATTCTTGACAGCTTCGCCTAATCAACCTTATTTAATTTAACCGAAAACTTTCCTTGCTTTCAGTTTTCTGAACGGGTCTTTTTTTAGGCTAAAGGCAAAATTAAATAATAGATACTTTAACCGTTTTAATATCTCTATTCACATCAATTCGGTCAAAAACGTTTAGAAAAAAAAGAATACTTTTAGAGGATTCCTCACTATCACAAAATTAAACGAGGTTTAATTATGGATGGTATCATAAACTGCATTGCTTATTGCAAGGGTCGGCGTGTTGCCAATATAAATATTTCGGGTATTAGTGACGCTTTATTGCAAGATGACACTTTTGTATGGCTGGGTTTGCACGAACCGGATGAGGAATTGCTGAAATCAATTCAGGAGGAGTTTGGACTGCACGACCTGGCAATTGAAGACGCTCATAATGCGCATCAGCGGCCGAAACTGGAGCTGTATGATGAAGTTCTTTTTATTGTGTTACGTACAGCACAGATAAATGCTAAAGAAGACATTGATTTTGGAGAAACTCACTTTTTTGTTGGACATAATTTTATCGTGACCATAAGACACGGTTCATCTCTTTCTTACAAAGATGTACGGGCAAGGTGCGAAAACACTCCGGAATTACTAAGTAAAGGACCGTCTTTTGCTTTGTACGCTGTAATGGATTCTATTGTGGACCAGTACTTTCCGGTGATAGAAACACTTGAACAGAAACTGGTGGAAGTAGAAGAGGAAATTTTTGGCCGGAAACCAACCCGTGGTACAACACAAAGGATATATGAATTAAAGCGGGCAGTATTGGAGGTAAAAAGGGTTATAACTCCAATGATAGATATTTGTAACAGGCTAATGCGTTTTGATATAAAGCGAGTTCCAGAGGACACACGCCCATACTTTAGAGACGTGTATGACCATGTTCTAAGGATCAATGAAATGCTTGACAATACACGTGATCTCGTGACTGCTGCATTGGAAGCTAATTTTTCTCTGACCTCCATTTCGCAAAGTGAAGTATCAAAAAAATTTGCAGGATGGGCGGCCATTATTGGTGTGCCTACAATGATAGCCGGTATTTACGGTATGAACTTCGAAGCAATGCCCGAACTTCATTGGACTTATGCATATCCTATTGTTCTTGCTGTAACTTTTCTTCTGTGTGTGATTTTGTATGTTTTCTTCAAGAGGTCAGGATGGCTTTAAATATGGTGGTTGCCAGATTTAAAATTTGAGGAAGCATTGTTTTTTCAAAGATGCTACAAGTAATTCAACCACCATTGCCGGTGCCTGGCTTTACAATGATTAAACCACCTCGATGGTAAGTATAGAAGCGCTACAACTGACATCCAAATATAGTTGTCCGTATCATAAGAGAAAATTATTTGGATCACGGTATCTAAAACTTCTTTTTTAATTGCTAAATATTTATCTTTTGTATTAAATTTTACTTCGATCATTAATTGAAGGCTAAAATATCTTTTTGAACTTCTTATAATTGCTTATGGAAATGATAAAAAATTTACTTTTTAAGTTCTCTATAATTGTTTGTTTTATCGTAATTGTAACGACACAAGTAAAGGCACAACCCGACAAGCAAAAGCTATATAAAGTGTTGACTTTATCTGGACAGAAACAAGGTGCGAGAGATTTGCCTCAGGACCATGGAATAGCGGGAGCATGGCAAAAATTGCAAAAACTGGCAACTACAGCAAGTGCTCTTCAGACCCAGGCGCATCCCGACGACGAGCATGCCGACCTCCTCACTTATCTAAGCCGCGGTAAGGGTGTTCGAACAGCATTACTTTCACTTAACAGGGGCGAAAGCGGGGGAAACGTTTTAGGGGTAGAATTTTTTGATCAGTTGGGTTTATTGCGTACTGAAGAGTTTTTGTTGGCGGCCAGCTACTACGGATTAGATGATCTCTATTTTACTAAGCTGGCTGATTATGGCTTTTCAAAAAGGGTAGAAGAGGCGTACGACAAATGGGGCAAGCAAAATGTATTAGCCGAAATCGTAAGGGTTATCAGGATTAACAGGCCACTGGTTATTATTTCCCGGTTTCATGGTACCACAAGGGATGGCCATGGAAACCACCAGGCAGCCGGAGAAATGAGCCAGGTTGCTTTTACAATGGCAGGAGATCCGGCAGCATTTCCTGAACAGATAAGTAAAGAAGGATTACGCCCATGGAAAGCGCTGAAGTTATATCGTGGAGGTATAAGACCGGCCGAACATTGGAACGTACAGATAAATACAGGAGAGTTTAGCCCCTGGTTAGGCGAGTCATATAAAAACTTTTCATTGCTCGGCTATAGTTTGCACAGATCACAAAATGGGGGGCATCGCAGTGAGGTGAATGGGCGTTTTGTGCAATATTATGAGCGCTTAAAAAGCAATGTAAAAAGTGAAGAAAAGGAGACCGGTTTTTTTGATGGAATAGATACTTCCATCACCGGCATTTATTCGGTAACCGGTGAAGTTCCTCCGCCAGGAGTGTCAACGTTGCTGACTGCGATAGCGGCAGACGTGAAGAATGCCCTCAATGCTTTTGAACCCCGCAACCTGGCTTCTATTTTTCCTTTTTTAACCAGCGGTTTATCTAACACCCGTGCAGCTATCCGCCTGTCGACGAACCAACCGGAAGCGCGTTTTATGTTACAGGTGAAAGAGCAACAATTTATGGATGCTATCAATACTGTTGCCGGTATTCAACTGCAAGCTATGGCTGTACCTATGGCAACAAAAGAAAAAAGAAGTTTTTATGAGCCGCAACCAACTATGGGATTTGCAGTTGCCGGACAACCATTTAAAGTTGAAGCAACCCTGGTGAATAACAGCCCTGTTTTAATTACGCCAAAAAGTATCCAACTGGTTACTCCTGCAGGTTGGAAGGTTGATAGTAATAACCAGGACTTACAACCACTGAAGGTGAACGACAAGACCGAGTTGAGCTTTATAGTTACAGTTCCTGACAATGCACCTTTTACCAAACCTTACTTCAGC
>JBBPZJ010000064.1:0-4006 GCA_038199395.1 Chitinophagales bacterium | reverse complement strand
GTGGTGGTACATTGATAGCAATGGAAGCAGCAGTTCACCAATTGTCGGGTGGTGACTGGGGGTTTAAACTAAAAGAGGATAAGGAGGAGCGAAAAGATACCAAAGAAGAGTATTCGCTTTTAAAAAGGTACGAAAACCGTGACCGGGATGAACTTAAAAACGGTATTCCGGGGGCTATCTTCAAAGTTCAGATAGATAATAGTCACCCTCTTGCTTTTGGTTACTCTGACACTTATTATACATTAAAACACGACACGAATTTATATGAATTTTTGAAGGAAGGCTGGAACGTCGGATTTATTAAGAAAGAAAGTTATGTAGCAGGATTTGCGGGTTCAAAGGTAAAAAGTCAATTAAAAGACGGGGTGCTGTTTGGTGTTGTAAATATGGGCAGCGGCTCTGTAGTGTTCCTTGCTGAAGATCCGTTGTTCCGCCTTTTTTGGGAAAACGGAAAACTGTTGTTTTCTAATGCAGTGTTCCTTGTAGGACAGTAAAGAAGTTGACAGTTGTAGGATGACAGATCACATTAAAACTGCTGTCATCCGTCATCTAACATCTGTCAACTTCCTCGTCACTCTATTCCTTCCATGTTTTTTCTCCTTTTCTCATTTTATCGGCTGTCTGCTGGTAGCTTTGCTTTTGACCTTCAACAGCTAAGGCAACCGCTTTTTCTTCCCAGCTTATTGCTTCTTCTTTTTTGCCCAGTTTGTATAAAATGTTTGCGTAAGTATCAATAAACATTGGATTATTATTATCCTTAAAAGAACGTTTGCTCCAGTCAAGTGCATCTGTTACGCAAGTCATATCCTTACAGTTTTCGAAAACCGTCCATGCATATTCATTCAACTGTGCAGGGGTAGCTTTTGCGCCGTACTTTTTCATATAGTCCTGTATAGCTACTGCAAAATTGTTCCAATCCCGTTTACTTTGAAAATAAAAAACCTTGCTTGTCGCAATTACTTCGGGCGCTTGTTTCGGATATTTAGATGTGACGTTTGCGGTGATAGAATTCCAATCTGGCTCACTTGCGTTTCTCTTAAAGATTACCGGAAGAACTTCTTCGTTTAAGATAATTTGAGTAAGTTTTGTATTAGCTGCTCCCTCACCACGAGCGGCATCAAATTTTGCCTGGTTATTAAGAATGAATGTAAAGCCCCGGTCTTTTGTGCTTCTTGTAAACTTGTCAATAAAATCTATATTTTCTTTTGTGAATAAATCTTTCTGAGTGGCCAGGTATTCTTTCGATATTGCCATTGCATTTTCCATATCGTATGCTTCCTGCGCCGCACTTGCGAGGTTAAGTAAAAACTGTGGATCTTTCTTACCTGCTTTGTACTTGTCAAGCATTACATAATATTGTTTTTCAGGGTCAACTGCATCTTTTGCTTTTGCAAGAAATTTATCTGTCTCAGACGAACCAATCGCCCGATGCACCAGTTTACCATTAGGATCAAAGAACAAATAAGTCGGAAAAACGTCGACTTTAAAGCTGGTCATTATGTTATGTGCATCCGCATACCAGCTTTTGACATCGTCATTATCAGCTTTCGTAGTATCAAGCTGGGCTTTAACATTTATAAAATTTTGGTTGAAAAACGTACCCACTTGTTCTTGTGGAAAAATATTAGCAGCCATGTAGCGACAAGGTCCGCACCAGGTGGTGAAGGCATCCATGAAGATGTATTTATGTTCTGCTTTTGCCTTTGCCTGTATTTGCTTCCAGGTCAAACCATGTTCAAACTGAATTCCTTTTTGAGCAAAGGAGAAAACAGGTAGCAGCACGAGAAGTAAGAATGATTTTTTCATGACTCGGTTTTATGATAAATATGATTGGAAGAGTTAAATTTAAACAATTAGAAAGAAGATTCAAATATACGAACTCGTACTCTTACTAAAATTGTGGCGGGTAGTATTGTCGTTGGTTCACTTTGTAGTTTTTAAAGTAATTTTTTTACTTAGGAATGAGCAAGTATATTTGCGCCATGAATTTACAGTTGCACAAAACTTATAATCATTTCTTGCCTTAGGGTAAGCCGATGTTGTATTGTGCAATTGCCATAAAACATGTAAAGGCTTACCGAGGTAAGTCTTTTTCTATTTTAGAACCTGGATTAGGATGATTTGTATGATTAGGTGAAATGAAAAAACTCTCGTCTGCATTTCTGGACAATCCCATTAAAAAAATCAAAGGAAATTATGGTTCTGCGGGTCGCTATTCAAAAATCAGGAAGACTAAATGAAGACAGCATGAAGCTGTTAAAAGAATGCGGTATCGATATTGCAAACGGGGTAAATAAGTTGAGAACAGAAGCAAGTAATTTTCCCATAGAAGTTTATTTTTTGAGGGACGACGATATTCCTCAATATGTAGAAGACGAAGTGGCTGATATAGGTTTTGTAGGGGAAAACGTGGTATATGAGAAAAATAAAAAAGTAGAAGTAGTAGAACAATTAGGATTTGGAAAATGTAGATTGAGTATAGCGGTAAGTCGAAATGAAAATTACAGTGATGTTTCGTACTTACACGGTAAAAGAATCGCAACAACTTATCCCGTAATTGTTAGAAAGTTTATGGAGGAAAGAGGAGTAGATGCAGAAATACATGAGATAAGCGGAAGTGTAGAGATCGCTCCGGGAATAGGTTTGGCGCATGCGATTTGTGATTTGGTAAGCAGCGGTTCTACGTTATTTATGAATGGTTTAAAGGAAGTAGAAACTATTCTGAAATCGCAGGCTGTGCTGATAAAAAGCAGCAACCTTGACGAGGAAAAGCAACGATTGCTGGATAAATTGTTGTTTAGGATCAAAGCCGTAAAAAGGTCTAAAAACAATAAGTACATTTTGTTAAATGCTCCGAATGAAAAGCTTTCAGAAATAATCAGTTTATTACCGGGGATGAAAAGTCCCACAGTCTTACCACTGGCGGAAACCGGCTGGAGCAGCGTGCATAGTGTGTTGAAAGAAAGTGATTTTTGGGAAATTATAGAAAAATTAAAAGATGCCGGCGCACAGGGGATTTTGGTGGTGCCAATTGAGAAGATGATTATTTAAAACCGCATTTGAAGGATTGGATCGACTAAACGAAACCGGAGTTTAAAGGTCGAAGAAGTACGGGTCAACCTATTTCTGCAAATTCTGTTGAAGAAAAATAGCAAAACGTGTAAAAAGCTTCATAGTAATGCAATAGATGAACGGATTGCGACGCAACGAGGATGATTAAAGAACAATAGCTGGCATCAAAAAAGAAGAATAATAAAAGAAAGAATGGAAGAGTTTACAATTTTGGATTATGAGGAACCTATGCTGGATGAAATGATGCAATTGTTTTATGATACAGTGCATACGGTAAATGCGCGACATTACAGAAAGGATCAGTTGAATGGATGGGCGCCTGAAAATTCGGACAAAAGGTTTTGGGAAGAACGTTTGAGGAAGAACATTTGTAAGGTAGCTTTTTTAAATAATCAAATGGTTGGTTTTACAGAATTGGTTGATGATAATCACGTGAACACGCTATATGTTCATAAAGATTTTCAACGGAGAAAAGTTGCCGCCAAACTGATGCAGGAACTAATGCAAATAGCAGAGAAAAGAAATTGTACAATGCTGACAACAGAAGCAAGCATAACGGCAAAACCATTTTTTGAGGCGCATGGTTTTAGGGTTACCCGAATAAAGAAAAAGCTGTATAACGGCAAAGATTTTACGAATTATAAAATGAAAAAAGTGCTTTAACTATGTTAGCGTTCTATCAATATCCTGACAAAAGGGCGTGGAAAAAGCTTTTATTAAGGCCATCATTGAATAATTCTTCTCTTGAGGCAAGTGTATCAAACATATTAAAGGAAGTGAAACACAACGGCGATGAGGCGGTAAGAAGATTCGCCCTGATGTTTGACAAGGTTACGATCACTAATTTTAAAGTGACTGAGCAAGAAATAAACGAAGCTTGCCAGATGGTTGATGAAGAGCTAAAACAGGCCATTCAACAGGCAAAAGCAAATAT
>JBBPZJ010000063.1:0-2591 GCA_038199395.1 Chitinophagales bacterium | reverse complement strand
GTCAATTTCTTTGTGTGTGCCAACATTGCTGCAGATCTTTATCCTTATCAAAACGTTTTGTTGCTTCAGTCTGATTACCTGGTTCTGCACTTGTGGGATCAATGGGAGGCTGGCCGCCATTGGGAGAAGCAAGCACAATTTCAGCACCTGCATCTTTTAAGATATAATAAGGAGCAGCAAATTCTTCTATCCAGAAACCGGTTTTATGTCCTGTGTTTCCCAATGGGCTGTGCGATGTAAGAACGATTAATATTTTCATTTTTATTCTTTTAGCTAAGCCGTTTCTAATATTTTCTTCGGTTCCAAATATTGCTCATTGATTATTACCCCGGAGGCGAAGCGTTTTTGTAAAATGTCAAGTGGAGTATCCTTCCTTTTTCTTTCTCCGGGTATTCTGTAGGGTGTAAAGAAAATCCAGAATATTAACCCCATCCAGATAACCACCAGATAAAAAAATAATGCCAAGAATATTTTTTTTATTAAAAAAGTTTTTTTGCTATTATTTCAGGCGTTGCGGGATCAACCAATCCATAATTTTCAGAGAGCAATTTTTTATTTTGATGATGATATTTTATCCTGCGCAACAGGTGCGTGATAAGTGCTATACGAGTTGCCTTCTTGTTGTCTGCGTTTACAACAAACCAGGGAGCATGCTTGAAATTTGTTTTCAACAGCATTTCATCACGCGCATCTGAATAATCTTTCCAGTGCTTTTGTGCTACCTCATCAAGAGGGCTTATTTTCCATTGCTTCAGTGGATCTTTCCTACGGTCTTCCAGTCTGCTTTCCTGTTCCTTTTTACTTATATCAAGGTAATATTTGAGAATAATGAAACCGCCTTCAATTAATCCGTTTTCAAAGGAGGCAACTTCCGAAAAAAAAGATTTGTACTCTTTGTCGGTGCAGAAGCCCATAACTTTTTCAACACCCAAACGGTTATACCAACTCCGGTTGAATAAAACAAATTCGCCGGAGACTGGTAAATGAGCTGTATATCGTTGAAAGTACCATTGGCGTTCCTGAAAGTCGGTAGGCTTACCTAACGCCACAACTTTTGTTTCTCTTGGGCTCAGATGTTTGATAATTCTTTTTATCGCCCCGTCTTTGCCGGCTGCATCTCTTCCTTCGAGTATTACAAGAAGTTTAAGATCGGAAGCAATCACTTCCTTTTGCAACTTCACCAGCTCTATGTAGAGTTGATGCAATATTTTTTTCTTTTTAGTTTTCTTTTCTTTTTTGGTTGTGATGCCCGATTTCGTTTGCTTGTCTGTCAGTCCGTTTAAACCAATCTCCAAAAGGGTTTCCGTTTTCATTTTTTTCATTTTAAATTTTCATTGCGGCTTTATATAATCGTGGGATAGTGGCTCCGCGTTGCAGAAAAATTACCAACCGTTTTCCAAAGGTGCGCTTGCACTTTGGGGATGTTTAAATTGCGACTCATCAAATACAGAACAATCTTTAACCGCATCGGTTGAAGTGTTCACAATAACCTTGGAACTTTCCCATTGGATCTCTTTTATTGTTCCAGTTTCAATCAAGACTTATTTACCACCAACCCAGCGATGTGTATCAATCACCAGGTACATAATTTGCCATTTGTCGTCGTCGAAAATAAAATCACTTACATGGCCAAAATCTCCGTCCGATGCGTGAATATGATATCCCATAATTGTTTTTGTGCTTTTTAAATGGAGATCATCATCGCTTCTTTCATCGTTAGAATCAGCTTCCGTCAATATCTTTTTATCTATAACGGGATCATTATCCATCACTGCTGCTGAGCCACCTGCATAAAACCCTCCTCCTCCATACCTTTGCCAGGCATAGTGTCCATATAATTCGATATCCTGTTGCTGCGAAACGGGTTTATCTGTATCAACAGTCGGGCTGGTCCTTATTTGATCCTTGCTAAGATTTACGGCAAATATTCCGTGCTCTGCATCTCTTTTTTCTATGGCTTGTGGTGCGATGAGCACTTTACGGTAGAGATTGCCATTGCGGTACCGAACACCACAACAAATATTAGTAAAGAAAATAAGCTTTTACTTTTCGTGTTAAACCTCCTTATCAGAATGCCTGTATTTCTTTTTTTGGTAGTGTCTCAGTTTGAATAACAATCATCTATTTGGATGTTGCGATTCACTCCAATATGTTACATGGAATGTAGCATACTCTTCAATTCTTCCAAGGTGTTAGGTTTTATAAAGTAGCCTTGCACACCATAACTATAAGCTTTCATAATCGAACCCGATGCGGCGCTTGCAGATAAAAATATAAACGGGACGCATTTTGTTCGCAACTGCTCATCATCATGGATGATCTTTTTCAGTTCCATGCCGGGTACATTCCGCATATTAATGTCGCACAGAATAAAAAACGTTCCGTTTTCTGTTTTCTTAATGTATTCCAGAAATTTTAAGTCATCATCGAAAACGATTATTTCATTATCAATGTTCAATTCTTAAAACGCCTGTTGCATCAATTCTAAGTCGTCTTTGTCATCGTCAATAACGATAATTGGCTTTTTGTTCATTTCCGAGCAATTTGTTTTGTGGTATAAACTTATTAAAAGGCTGGCTAAGTAACTTACT
>JBBPZJ010000062.1:0-3336 GCA_038199395.1 Chitinophagales bacterium | reverse complement strand
CTACAGAGATGGATTTGGTGTAGGGCAGTTGGTGTAGTGGAGGCAGGTTAAATAGTTTTTAAAGAGCTTTCAGCGATTGTCTGAAACTGTTCACTTTTAATATTTGTTTAGTTGCATTTCTGCACTAAACGAAATTAATATTAACAATCCTATTTGTTTATCAATAATAGAACTTCACAATCTTTTGGGCGGAAGAGACCTGTAAACTATTAGCCTTTGCTTACTAGCTATACAGAAGTGCGAATAACTTTTCAATCAAGTTCAAAACAATACAATTATTTCACTTTACAAAAATAGCTTTCTAAGGCTTTTTCTAATTGAATAACTTAACAAACTGACATGGATTATAAACGCAGAGATTTTTTAAAAATAGCAGGAACATTCGCATCAGGGATAGCATTTACTGGTGTAGCAAGCCAAATAGCAGGATGTGGTTCCAGCTCTAAATTGAATGGCAAAAACAATACGTTCGGGTTGCAGTTATACACCCTGCGGGATGACTTACCTAAAGACCCGAGAGGTGTTTTGAGACAGGTAGCATCTTTTGGATATAAGCAGTTAGAAGGTTTTGAAGGCCCAAAAGGTATTTACTGGGGAATGACCAATACTGAGTTTCAGCGTTTCACAAGTGATCTCGGGATGCAGATGATATCCAGCCACTGTAACTGGAAACAAGATCTTGAGAAAAAAGCAGATGAAGCCGCTGCCATAGGCATGAAGTACTTATTGTGCCCATATCTTGGACCACAAAAAAGTCTCGATTTGTATAAAAAGGCTGCGGAAGATTTTAATAAAGCAGGACAAATATGTAAGCAACGAGGAATAAAGTTTGGCTACCATAACCATGATTACTCGTTCAAACCGGTTGACGGCGTGTTTCCGCAGGATGTAATGATGCAGAATACCGATAAAGACCTGGTAGATTTTGAATTGGATATGTATTGGGTTGTTGCTGCAGGACAATCACCGACAGTATGGTTAAACAAATATCCGGGACGGTTTAAACTAGGTCACGTTAAAGACAGGGGTGCTAAAGAAACCACTACCCTCGGCAAAGGAAATATTGATTATCCTACCATCTTAAAAGATGCTCAAAAAAATGGTATGGAATATTTTATAGTAGAGCAGGAACAATATGAAGGAACCACTCCACTAGCTGCAGCAAAAGACGATGCAGAGTATATGAAAAGATTGAAAATCTAGGCCCCCCGCCCTAAAGGGGGCTTTTACGTCTCTGATGCCGTAGTTTGCGTGCTTACAAGCTGCTTAACTAAAACATATTACTTTAAGGAAGGTATCAAATCTGCCTTAAACTTTAAGTGTTTATTTCTAATCCGAATCAATAAAATACTTTTTAATGAAAAGTTTCCTTTCAGTTGTTATCGTTGTTCTATGCCTCACATCCTCTGCACTAAAATTATCAGCAGCGCCTGCAGCAAAAAATTCGGAGTATTTTGTTTTGAAAGTTTATCATTATAAAAACGCTGCGCAGGAAGCTTCCATTGATAGTTTTCTCCAAAACAAATACTTGCCTTTTTTACATACTTCCAAACTAAACAATATTGGTGTTTTCAAAGCAATAGCTAATGATACGGCTACTGATAAAAGGATGTATGTTTTCATACCTTTTCAATCGTTGCAACAATGGGAGAAATTTGCGCCAACATCTATCGAGCCTACTGTAACAGGAGATGGCAGCTATGTAAATACCATTTACAATAATCCTGTCTACACTCGTTTTGAAACAATTTTATTAAAGGCTTTTCCTTCAATGCCGCCGATAACTCCGTCAAAGCTTACAACTCCTAAAAGCGAAAGAGTTTATGAACTCAGAAGTTATGAGGGACCAACCGAAAAATATTTTAGAAGTAAAGTAAAAATGTTTGACCAGGGCGGCGAGATTCCTTTGTTTGCACGACTTGGCTTTAATGGTGTTTTTTATAGTGAAGTCGTTTTTGGTTCGAAGATGCCAAACCTCATGTACATGACATCGTTTGACAATATGCAATCCAGGGAAGACCATTGGAAAGCTTTTACCGCAGATGCGGAATGGAAAGTTCTCGCCGCAAAACCAGAGTATCAGCACAACGTTTCAAAAAATGAGATTGTGTTTCTAAGACCAACAGAATACTCAGAATTATAAAAGTTAATTAATACAAATCATCAAAGGTGGGCTGAGCTTATGACTATAATCACCACCTTTTCAATTACAAAAAAAGCTGCTATGAAATATTTGTATATTCAAATTCATCGCATAATTCTGTCGGCTGCATTACTGCTTCCAACTGTGTCAAAAGGCCAAACAAAACCTATCATTATTCCTCTATGGCAAAACGGTGCACCGGGTTTTGAAAACAGGAGAAATGAACCGGAAGAAGCCAAAGAATATTGGGTGAAAAATATTCACAACCCGTCCATTGCAGTTTACCTTCCCCCAAAGGAAAAAGCTACCGGCGCTGCTGTTGTTATTTGCCCCGGTGGCGGACATCGTTTGTTAGTTTATAATGCTGAGGGGGTTGATCCCGCCTTATTTCTTAATAGCCTGGGTGTTACTGCCATCGTTTTAAAATACCGTCTTGCACGGGAAGAAAAGTCGCCTTATTCTTTAGACAAAGAAATGCCTCAAGATGCATATAGAGCAATGCGCCTTGTAAGAAGCCATGCAAAGGAGTGGAATATAGACACAGCACGTGTAGGAATGATGGGCTTTTCGGCAGGAGGTGAAGTAGTTGAAGCAATTGCCTACAAGCCAGGGATAGGTAATGCAAAAGCTGCCGACCCAATAGATAGATTAAACGGTAAGCCGGATTTTCAAATACTTATTTATCCTGGTCCGTTAGGTGTCCCTGATACTGTACCTGCTAATGCACCTCCTGCTTTTTTACTCGCCGCTAATAATGATCCATGTTGTGCTGAACCTGTTGTCAAATTACTTGAACGATACCGGGCTGCAAAAGTGCCAATTGAGGCGCACATTTATACCCAGGGAAGCCACGGGTTTAATATGGGTCAACGATCTAAGTTAAACTCATTAAAAACGTGGTCGCAACGATTAGCCGATTGGCTTGATGACAACAATATTCTTTATCCAGGCAAGTATAAGCCCGAGTAGCTTGTCCCTCTCTTTGGCTCTCCGTCCGTTAAAACTGACGGTAACTGGTTAGGTAGCGTTTTCTTTGGCTCTCCGTCAGTTAAAACTAACGGTAACTGGTTAGGTAGCGTTTTCTTTGGCCGATGAAGGATTTACTGCATTTAAGGATCTAACGATAATTTCCAAATCAACAATTCCTCTAAACCCGCTAAACCCGACAGCGAGTTCAGTTCCGTCTTTTAATG
>JBBPZJ010000061.1:0-6840 GCA_038199395.1 Chitinophagales bacterium | reverse complement strand
TATTGTATTTGCCTGCGTCATCGAAACTAGGCAGAGAAGGAATAAAAATTGCCCCGATTGCAATAAGGGACAAAAGAACAAAAGGTGCAATTTTTTTTAATACGTCTGATTTCATAAATCAATTACATTTTTTTTGATGAATAGATTTCAAATACATCATTTATTCTGTAAAATAATGTAAAAAAAATGGAATGCTAACCCATCAACAAATATAATTTGAATAAAAGTAAAAATTAAATCAAATATTTTTAAATTTAATGGATGAGCCAAAATTTTTTATTTGAAATTTTCAAGTAAGGAAATAGAGCTGTTTAAATAGAAAAAGGAGTAGTTTTTAGCTACTCCTTTTTCTATTTAATTTATTTTAATAAGTTGTTAAGTTATGAGCCGACGAGGTATTGATCAACATTTGCCGCACATTCTCGTCCCTCTGCAATCGCCCAAACCACTAATGATTGCCCACGTCTCATATCTCCTGCAGAGAACACTTTTTGAATATTTGTTTGGTATAATTTTTCATTTGCCTTTACATTTCCTCTTTCATCTAATTCGACGCCTAACTCATTTATTAATCCGGCATGTTGAGGATGCAAAAAGCCCATTGCCAAAAGCGCCAGCTCACATGGAATTTCTCGTTCGCTCCCTTGAATTTCGACAAATTGAGCAGGTCTCCCATCGGGCGTTAATTTCCATTCCAGGTCGACAATTTTTAAGGCTTTCAAATTACCATTCTCATCGGCGATAAATTCCTTTGTAGAAACGGCCCATTGACGATTAGCACCTTCTTCATGAGAAGAAGTAGTCTTCAATACCATAGGGTAAGTCGGCCATGGCATGTGTGGGGTCCTTAAATCGGGCGGCATAGGCATTAACTCGAACTGGGTAACCGTTTTCGCTCCATGACGATTAGAAGTACCCACGCAATCACTTCCGGTATCGCCACCGCCAATCACTACCACATTCTTTCCGGTTGCCATTAGCTCATTCTCAACTACTTTATTGCTAACTCTTTTATTTTGCTGTTTTAAAAAGTCCATTGCAAAAGCAACTCCTTTTACTTCTCTTCCTGGCACTTTTAAATCTCTGGGGATAGTAGAACCACCTGCTAATACGATTGCTTGATTATTCCTAAGCAAATCATTCATGCTTATGTTTTCTCCCACCTCAGCATTACATTTAAAAGTTACACCTTCCTCTTCCATTATTTGAAGACGTCGGTCAACTACCCATTTTTCAAGTTTAAAGTCAGGGATACCATAACGAAGCAAACCACCTGGACTATCGTCTCTTTCATAAACGGTAACGGTATGACCTGCATAATTCAACTGCGCTGCCGCTGCTAATCCGGCCGGACCGGAACCGACAACCGCTACTTTCTTACCTGTCCTTGCAATTCCCTTAAATGGCTGTACATAGCCCTTTTGAAAGGCAATTTCTATTACGTGCTTTTCAATTTCTTCAATAGTAACTGCAGGTTGGTTAATACCCAAAACACAGGAACTTTCACAAGGAGCCGGACAAATTCTTCCTGTAAATTCAGGAAAGTTGTTGGTCGCAGATAGTATTTCATATGCCTCTTTCCAACTACGGCGATAAATAGCGTCATTAAAATCTGGAATTAGATTTCCCACAGGGCAACCGTTATGACAAAACGGAATGCCGCAATCCATACACCGGCCAGCCTGGTGATTTAATCTTTCTTCCTCGTAAAGGTGTACAAATTCATTATAATCGTGCACTCTTTCTTCCACCGGCCTTTTTCTCGGAAGCTCTCTTGTAAATTCCAAAAATCCTGTTAGCTTTCCCATATCTTAAATTTACTGATATTGTTTTTGTAAAAAACGCTTCATTTCATTAGCTTTTGCGATGCACTCGTATCGATTTGGACATTTGCAAAACAATCATTCTTACTAATAAAAAACTTTATCGTGAATAATTGTTGCTGACGCAGTCGTGTAATTGCCACACAAAAAGTTGAACTAAGAAGATGCTTAAAAATTGCTATTCTTAACTGTTTCCACCTGCTTATGCTTTGCTTCTGCCAGTGCTTTTTTGTAATCTTTTGGAAACACTTTGACAAAGTTCTTTAACTGGTTTTCAAAGTCATCCAGTACGAAACTTGCAACACTGCTATTGGTATATTTAAAATGATTTTCAATCATTTCTTTAAGTTCGGCAATATCCGCTTGTTCAATGACGGGATCCAGATCCACCATTTCTTTGTTGCATAGTGTAGAAAATCCTGCTTTTACATCATATATATATGCGATTCCACCACTCATACCTGCTGCGAAATTACGGCCGGTATCTCCCAGTACCACAACTCGTCCGCCCGTCATATACTCACACCCGTGGTCGCCAACACCTTCCACCACAGCGTTGACCCCTGAATTGCGTACACCGAAACGCTCACCTGCCTTACCCCTGATATAAGCAGACCCTGATGTGGCGCCGTAAAAAGCAACGTTTCCAATAATGATATTATCTTCAGGGACAAAGGCAGCCTTGGCAGAAGGATATACAATTAATTTAGCACCCGACAACCCTTTACCAAAGTGGTCGTTCGCATCACCCTCCAGTTCCAACTTTACACCATTCGTATTAAATGCTCCAAAACTTTGACCTGCAGTTCCTGTGAATTTGTAATGAATTGTATCTTCAGGAAGACCTTTTGATCGGTACAGTTTCGAGATCTCGTTAGAAATAATGGTTCCGGCTGTACGGTCTGTATTTTTTATTTTAAAAGAAGCAAATACTTTCTGGCCATTTTGCAATGCCGGCTGTGCTGCCTCTAACAATTTCCAATCCAATACATCTGCCAAACCGTGATCCTGTTCTTCCTGTTGGTATAAACCAGTTTCAGCACTTGCAGGCTCTTTATATAAAATCTTTGATAAATCAAGTTTTCCATACTTCCAATGCTTCACATCCTGCTTTGCTTCGAGGCAGTCAACCTGACCAACCATTTCTACAATAGTTCTAAAGCCGAGCTCGGCCATTATTTCTCTTAACTCTTGTGTAATGAATTTAAAGAAATTAATTACATGCTCTGCTTCACCTGTAAAGCGCCTTCTCAATTCAGGATCCTGGGTTGCGACGCCGACAGGACAAGTATTTAGATGACACTTACGCATCATAATACATCCTTCTACAATGAGGGCTGCGGTTGCAACGCCCCATTCTTCCGCTCCTAATAAGGTTGCAATTGCAATGTCTCTACCAGTCTTTAGCTGTCCATCAGTTTGTACTACTACACGGCTCCGCAGTTTGTTTTTTACCAGTGTTTGATGAGTTTCTGCTAATCCTAGCTCCCAAGGTAAACCGGCATGTTTAATAGAGGTAACAGGAGAAGCACCTGTTCCCCCATCATGTCCTGATATCAAAACCGCATCAGCTTTTGCTTTTACAACACCGGCTGCTATAGTACCTACACCAGCTTTCGACACCAGCTTTACACTTATTCTTGCTGCACGATTTGCATTTTTTAAATCGAAAATAAGCTGTGCAAGATCTTCAATCGAGTAAATATCGTGGTGTGGTGGAGGGGAAATTAAACCCACACCTGGAGTAGCATGACGAACTTTACCAATCCATTCGTCCACTTTATGACCCGGTAGCTGACCTCCTTCTCCGGGTTTTGCACCTTGGGCCATTTTAATCTGCAACTCTTCAGCCATTGTAAGGTAATAACTGGTAACTCCAAATCTTGCAGAAGCAACTTGTTTAATGGCCGATTTTAGTGAATCTCCATTTGGAAGGGGTTCATATCGTATTTCATCTTCACCACCTTCGCCTGTATTACTTTTTCCACCTAACTTATTCATCGCAATAGCCAGGGTAGAATGTGCTTCGTGAGAAATGGAACCAAAACTCATTGCCCCGGTGGCGAAGCGTTTATAAATATTTTCTGCGGGTTCAACCTCGTCTATAGAAATGGAAGGACGATTGGGTTTAAACTGAAACAAACTTCTTAAAGTAGCCGCCTTTTCGCTCTGATCATTTACATGTTTCGAATACTTTTTAAAAGTTGCATAATCATTCATTTTAGTTGAATACTGCAACAGATGCACAGTCTGTGGGTTGAATAAATGGAATTCACCTTTCTTTCTCCATTCATAAACGCCACCTTCGGCTAATCTCTCAAAAGGAGTAGATTTTCTTTTAAAAGCCACAAAGTGTTTAGCAAGAGTCTCCTTTGCTATTTCATCGAGACCGATACCTTCTATACGTGAAGGAGCCCCTGTAAAATAATGATCAACAACACTTCTATTAATACCTATTATTTCGAAAATTTGCGCCCCTTGATATGATTGCAAGGTTGAAATACCCATTTTTGAAAAGACCTTCAATAAACCATCATTAACGGCCTTGATGTAATTTTTGACCAGGTATTTTAGATCAAGCTCTGTCTGTATTTTACCTGTTTCCTTTAGATCATGAATGGTAGATAATGCTAAATAAGGATTGATGGCAGTGGCACCAAAACCTATTAAACAAGCATAATGGTGAATTTCCCAAATATCCCCCGCCTCTATGATGATGCCCACTTGTCCACGACATCCTTTTCTAATTAGGAAATGATGAACAGCAGAAATAGCCAGCAAAGAAGGGATGGGTGCGTGACCTGAGTCTATAGCTCTATCTGAAAGTATAATTAACTTAAATCCGTCGAGAACGGCATCAAGAGCATATTTACATACGCGGTCGAGGCCTTTTTGTAAAGAACCCTCATCGCCGTTTGCTCTGAAATATGTTTGCAAAGTTTTTGCCTGAAACATGCCTGTGTCTATACTACGGATCTTTTCCAATTCATGATTGGTAAGAATAGGTTGAGCAAGAGCAACACTATGCGATGCCAGAGGATCTTCAATTAGGAAATTTCCGTTGCTACCAGCAAATGTGGCTAACGACATCACTAATTTTTCCCTGATAGGATCTATAGGAGGATTAGTAACCTGAGCAAACAATTGTTTAAAATAGCTGCTTAAGTGTTGAGGTCTGTCACTCAGAATTGCAAGAGGCACATCGGTGCCCATAGAGCCAATTGGCTCTTTTGCATCCAATGCCATTGGAGCAATAATGTCTTCAACATCCTCTATAGTATAACCAAAGCTTTTTTGATACTTAAAAATCTGTTCGTGCTCAAGCTCGGTAAATAAAACCCTTGGTTCAGGAAGTTCCTCGAGCCTTATTTTGTACTTGTTAAGCCACTCACCGTAAGGTTTTTGCGAGCAGATCGTGTTTTTCAGCTCGCTGTCACTTATAATTCTTCCATTTTCGAGATCAACTACGAACATCTTTCCCGGCTGCAGTCTTCCTAGTTCTTTTATAGTAGACGGATCGACGGGAAGTGTTCCGGTTTCAGAAGCCATTATAACCCGGTCATCAGTGGTAACGCAATATCTTGACGGGCGAAGACCGTTTCTGTCAAGGGTTGCCCCAATCATTTTACCGTCAGTGAATGAGATAGATGCAGGACCATCCCATGGAGCCATGAAACTTGCATGATATTCATAAAATGCCTTTTTCACAGGATCCATTAACTCGTTGCCATCCCATGCTTCGGGTATCAACATCATCATTACATGTGGAAGTGAACGACCTGTAAGCGTTAACAATTCAATCATGTTGTCGAGACAGGCGGAATCAGATTGCCCGGCAGTAATTACCGGTAATAACATATCCATTTCCTCTTTTGTGAAATGGGGCGTTGTAAAGCCTTTTTCACTGGTCTTAAGCCAGTTGAGATTTCCCTGTAGTGTGTTGATCTCACCGTTATGCGCAATATAACGGAAAGGTTGTGCTAGTTTCCAGGAAGGAAATGTATTTGTTGCAAACCTTGAGTGTACCAGTGCAAACGCGGAAACGACCCTTCTATCATTGAGATCGGGATAATAGTTGCGCAACTGGGTACTTGTTAGCTGGCCTTTATATATTACTGTCTTATGTGAAAGAGACGCAAGGTAAAATCCGACCGGATCTTTTTTTACCGAGTTGTCAATTGTATGACTGGAATAATTACGTAATATGAAGAGTTTCTTTTCAAATTCCTCAGGGTTAGAAATGTTATCCGGGCAAGCTATAAACACCTGTTCTATTTCAGGCTCTACTGATAATGCAGAAGGACCTATACCTTCCGGATTAACAGGTACTTTACGATAATGCAGAACTTCGAGCCCAAGTTTCTCTGCAGAACGATTAAAGATTGTTCTACATTCTTCTCTCAAAGGGATATCCTGAGGAAAAAATATCATTCCGGCAGCATATTTACCAAAAGCAGGCAACTGAATACCGGTCTTTATGCATTCATCAAAGAAAAATTCGTGGGGAGTTTGAATAGTGATACCCGCACCATCCCCTGTATTGTCTTCACATCCACATGCTCCGCGGTGCTCCATGTTTTCTAATACAGTTAGTGCATCAGAAACTATTTGGTGCGATTTGTTGTTCTTTATATTAGCAACAAAGCCAATACCGCAGGCGTCATGTTCAAATTCCGGGGAGTATAATCCAGTACCTGTCATAAGTCGATGATGTTTAAAATATGGAATAATACTTATAATAAGTATATGACTTTATAAGTATATGACTTTCGTACTGGCATGCAATCGTTAAAGGGCCAAAACAGGATAATAAAAAGGCTTATATTTTATCGCCAAGGCTAATCGTAAGATGAAGACAACTTCAAGGTAACTTTGAGCGACCATAATCTTAATTAAATCCTTTCATCAGCGCTTTTCAAAAATACCGAACTTTGTCTTCTATCAAATTTAATTTTCCTAACCAGGCAAAATACAATAATGTTCGTCTTCTTTTACAATAGTGAGTGTTAGAATAATA
>JBBPZJ010000060.1:0-2479 GCA_038199395.1 Chitinophagales bacterium | reverse complement strand
TTTGCCAAAAGGCAAGTGGTACGATTTCTACACGGGCGACTTTGCAGGCGATGGGGAAGTATTGGCGATAGAGCCAGGACTAAATAAGATACCAGTTTATGTAAAAGATGGTGGTATTATACCAATGATGAAGCCAAGGCTGCATTCACCAAAAGCAAATGAAAAGGTTGATCTCGAAATTCGTTTTTATGGATCTAAACCTTCAAAGTATATGTTGTACGACGATGATGGGGAAACGTTCAATTATGAAAAAGGTGCGTATTCATTTCGTCAGATTAAAGTTGAAAGAAACGCCGCCGGTGTATTAACCGGTACAATTTCAGAAGCACAGAAAGGAAAGCCTAACACTGTAGGAAAGATCACATGGAAGTTTATGACAAAGCCTTAAGTTCAAATAAGCCACGGACATTTTCTTGACAAACATTGATCTGCTAGCACAGTGTCCGTTGCTGGTATTGAATAAAAGGAGCGCTTACGCAAACAAATTTATTTCAGCTTTTCCCAATCCATCCTGGGTCGTATAAAAAGGTCGTTTTTCAACTACGTAATGTGCATCTTCCGCTATGCCAAGAGCATGATAAATAGTTTGATGAATTTGATCTATCACTATGGGTTTATCGATCGTTTTACAAGGACGCTCATCGGCAGTTTTACCATAGACATTTCCTTTTTTAATTCCTCCGCCAAACATTAAAATGGAGCAGCCATCGGTAAAGTGGCGATGCATGCCGTAGTGTTTCAATTCCTGTATAACATCAGGTTGTTGCACCTGCTCCTGCACTTTCAGGCCCGGACGACCTTCCACCATCATATCTCTGCTGAATTCACTGGCAAGGATAACAATGGTACGATCGAGTCGTCCTGTGCGTTCAAGATCTTTTATTAATTGAGCTACAGGGCCATCAATTTGCTTTTTCATGTCCGACGCCCTCGTATTGCCATTTTCGTGCGTGTCCCATCCCTTAAATGGCTCGTATTCAGTAGTGACACTAATAAAACGTGCACCTTTCTCAACCAGTCTGCGGGCCATCAGGCATCCTAAACCAAACTTGCCGGTATTATAAATATCATAGATCTCTTTTGGTTCGCTATTAATGTCAAATGCCTTTGCCTCCGGTGATTTTAAAAGTATGTAAGCTTGCTCCATCGACCTTTTAAGCGACTCTTTCTGGTAATCGCTGCCTAACTCTCCAAAAGCACTTTTGTTAACAAGCTCAGTATACAACTGGTTTCGTTTTTCAAATCTTGAAGCAGACATTCCCACCGGCGGTTGCACACTTTCCAGTCCTTCCGAAGGGTCTGGTATCAAAAAGGGTCCGAATTCATTTCCTAAAAAACCGGCACTATGAAAAGCTTTTAACTCTTCTCCTTCACCCAAAGTAAATCTCTGTCCGATATCGATAAAAGCCGGAATGACGGGATTAACGGGTCCGAGCTCTTTAGCGATCCAAGCTCCAAAGTGGGGGGCAGCAACCGATTGAGGAGGCTTATAACAGGTATGCCAGTGATACTGGTGGCGTGAGTGTAAAATATGGCCCATATCGGCTGCAACATAAGACCTTATCAGCGTGCCTCTGTTCATCACTTTCCCAATAGATTCGAGCCCTTCTGAAAAAGAAACGCCGTCTAACACTGTCGGTACAGATTTAAAGGTGCTCAACACACTATTTGCATCCATTCCCTTAGTAAAGGGAGTAAATTTTTTAGGATCAAAAGTATCTGTATGCGCCATACCGCCTGCCATCCATAATAAAATAACCGAGTCGGCTTTTGAATTGGTTTTTTTTCGGTTACAAGATGTCAATAAGCTTGTCATTGGTGCACCCGCTGCCATTGCTGCCAATGTTGCCGCACTTGTATTCTTTAAAAAGTTTCTTCGGTTCCAGTTCGTTGCCATAATATTTTGTTTACTATTGGAGAGGGTAATGTAATATACTTTTTTTTAATCACGTCTACCTTGCTGAGCTATTCCAAATTAACATGTTTAACTTTTTGTTTCCGGCTTTGGAATATGAATTAAAAACCCCTTGTCCTTTACGCGGGTGCCGTCGGATTGGTGTCCTTACTCGTATTTTTTTTATAAAATCAGGGGACCTAATTGCTACTTTCAAATCAATATCAATAAATGATTTGAAACTCAGGAAGAAGCATGACGGCCCAAAATAAATCCTGCACCCCGTCTGTGCCCCTATCTGCCTCAAGCAGTTGTTTAGCCACTTTAAATTCTTTTTGTTGTGGGTCACGACCTAAAGCTTTCCTGTAAATTTCTTTAATTATTACATCCGGCTCACCATACTTTTTCGTCCAGTTCTCTGCACCTTTTTTTAGTGCTGCATTAAATCGGTCTCCATTGGTAAGCTCGAGCGCCTGCAGAAGGTTTGCCTGCGATTCCCGACTGGTAGAAACGGTTTCCCGGTTAGGCCTGCCTAAAGCAGTGAGAAAACTATTGTTTACTACCAACGACGCCCGTGGATACAGC
>JBBPZJ010000059.1:0-6772 GCA_038199395.1 Chitinophagales bacterium | reverse complement strand
AGTGCCAATTGAGGCGCACATTTATACCCAGGGAAGCCACGGGTTTAATATGGGTCAACGATCTAAGTTAAACTCATTGAAAACGTGGTCGCAACGATTAGCCGATTGGCTTGATGACAACAATATTCTTTATCCCGGAAAGTATAAGCCAGAGTAGCTTGTCCCTCTCTTTGGCTCTCCGCCAGTTAAAACTGACGGGGTAACTGGTTAGGTAGCGTTTTCTTTGGCTCTCCGTCAGTTAAAACTGACGGTAACTGGTAACTGGTTAGGTAGCGTTTTCTTTGGCTCTCCGTCAGTTAAAACTGACGGTAACTGGTTAGGGAGCGTTTTCTTTGGCCGATGAAGGATTTACTGCATTTAAGGATCTAACGATAATTTCCAAATCAACAATTCCTCTAAACCCGCTAAACCCGACAGCGAGTTCAGTTCCGTCTTTTAATGTGATGAGTTGACCACCTTCCCATCCAATCCAATCTGGTCTTTCGATACCAAATTTCTCTTCGTCTATTTCATTGTTAAAGGCAAGCTTTTCAAACTCGCCTGTTTTTAATCTTGTAATATGAACCTGGCTGGCTTTTGTCCATGCAACGCGATAAGACTCTCTTGCCCTCACTTTATTTGTTCCAAACATTCTTCCATAAACTACTCCCGAATCATCAATTATACAAACGGAAACATTTCCATTTGCTATCCGCCTGTCTTCCTCGTTCCGCATATAATCAGGAATAAGCTTTTCGGCTTCCGCTATTATTCTTCTGATAACTTTTTCCAGTTCGTAACCTTCCATAAAAACAAGTTTAATAAAATGAGATTATTTAGCCATAGTAGTATTGCTGATAAAAGCAATGTACTTACTATCAGGAGACCAGGACGGAGTATTGATTGTACCCTGACCGCCGTATACATAAGCAATCACCTTCGGCTTTCCGCCTGTTATGGGCATTAGCCTAATGTAAACGTGCTTATAAAAAGGATGATCTCCTGACGGTACTTCATCTTTTAAAAATGATATAAATGCAATCCATTTCCCATCTGGCGAGATATGTGGAAACCAGTCATGGAATTCTCCGGTAGTAACGGCTTCCTGGTTGCTTCCATCAGCATTCATTCGCCAAATCTGCATTGTGCCGGTTCGGTTAGAATTGAAGTAAATATATTTTCCATCGGGTGTATATTCTGGACCATCATCCAAACCTTTAGCCGTAGTCAACGCTACTTCCGTTCCACCTTTGGAAGGGATTTTATAGATGTCGAACTCATTATTTCGCTGACCGGTAAAAACGATGCTTTGTCCATCGGGAGAGAAGCCATGACCGTAAGAGGGACCCTTAGGAGTAAGTTGCTTTGGCGCACCGCCGGTTACCGGAACCGTATAAAGAATAGAACCTCCCAAGGCTTGCACTCCACTACTTAAACCAAGCATTTTTCCGTCAAATGAAAGAAAATGGTCATTGTTATTATTTTTCACGTCACCGGTAGGTAAAACAGCAGGCTGCTTTGTGGCAAGATCAAACTTATAAATCAAGCCCTCACTGTTATAAATAAGGCTCTTGTTATCCGGGGTCCAGTTTGGAGCCTGCAGCGATTTCGGCGAAGTATAAATCGTCTCCCGGTCGCCGGAGGCTACATTTAAAATTTCAAGATTACTACCCAGGTATTCTTTGTATGGAACCAGCCCTTCATGAGCAGGAACCGATATTTGAACATCTTTAAAAACACCTGTTTCAACTACATCGGCGTTGTGAGAGCCTACAAATAATCCTACATACACTTCATCTCCTAAAGTCAGATCAGCTATTTCTTCGGTCACGAATGGCTCACCAAATTTTGCCACCCTCATTGTATATGTATTACCCTTTCTTTCGAGTTGAATGATGTTAGCATGGGTAATTTGCGACTTCTTCTCTTCAGTGGTGGCACCATCAGTCTTTCTGAACTGCAACGAGGTTAAGCCGTCACCATGAACAACTGCATTTATCTGAGCAGATTTTCCATCAAGGCTTTTACGTACCATCCAACCTACTTTGCGGTGCGGGTCTACTCCCTGGAACCCGACCAGTTCAGCTTTCGTGTACAATAAAAAATCACCCTTCATCTTCTTGTATACATAACGAAATTCGTCATGATCGAACCAAATATTGTAGCCTGCACCCGAAAGTATGTACTGGTCTGTCTGAGGAAGATAGAAGCCTGAACCGGGAAGCACCCTGGCTCCAATATCTGCCTGCCCTTCAAAAATTCCTACCTTTTGTTGAGAGAAAACAGGCATACAAATAATAGTTACCACCGGTAAAAAAAGATTTTTTACTATAGAACTTAATTTCATAAAGTGAGCATTATTTAAGAAAAAATAAAAAGGGTTTTCCGCTTGTTATTGATACTTGATAGGCATATCAAAAAGCGAGGTCAATGGAACACAAGCAACATAGAATCGATAGAAATATTTTTCGGAGATGAATGGCAAAGCAATCATCTCCAAAATTTATTCACTTACTAAGGGGTAAGAAAGAACGATTTATACAAGATTCTTTTTAATGTAAGAGATACTTTTAGCAATGCTTACAAAAGGATCTCCGGGAGTCTTGTCTTGCTCAACAAAGAAATATTTCATACCTGCTTTATCAGAATGCTTAAATATTCTTTTAAAATCAATGGTTCCATTTCCCACTTCTGTAAATGCTTTATCAGGGGTTTTATCCATGTCTTTTACATGAAACAAAGGAAATCTGCCGGGGTGTTGATTAATTAAATCAAGCGGGTCTCTGCCAGCCTTGCTAACCCAGTACAGATCCAGTTCCATTTTAACCAGGTTTTTATCCGTGTTTAAAAGTATGTCATATGGAAAAGTTGATCCCTGACGTTGAAATTCGAAATCGTGGTTGTGATAACATAACTGAATGCCGGATTTTTTACAACGCTCACCGGCTTTATTCAATGCATCTGCTACCACTTTATAATGATCTATACCACCCCGCTCCGCTTCAGACAAGTAAGCACACACCATATATTTAAGGCCAACTGCAGCCGCATCATCGACAGCTTTATCCCATTCAGACATCATAGTTCCTTTTTGAATCTGCTCGTTTACTTTTTCTTCACCAAGCCGATAATGGCTGCTTGGCATAATCAATCCGTTTTGCTTCAAAACTTTTAAGAAAGCAGCAGGATCCATTCCATAAAACTTCTGGCTTCCTGTATATGTAGCGCCTTCTAAAGAGTTGTAGCCAATCGCTGCAACTTTAGCAAGTGTGCCAGCAGGATCTTTTTGCATTGCATCGCGAACTGTATATAGCTGCAACCCTATGTAATTGTTTTTTTTGTCGAAAAAAGGAGGTTTGATAAAAGCTCCTGCTGTAAGAAGTGAGGTCGATTTAATAAATGAACGTCTTGATGACATGCTGATCGTTATTGATTGTAGTTATTAATAATTAAATTCTTTAATAAAAATACTTAATTAGCCGCATTAAAAAAGGATGAACAGGTTAATTTGTTTTACCAGCAGGTAAAGCAACACTCCAGCGAGTTATTTTAGAGATCAAGTGCTTATTTAAACTAAATTTATAAAAACTATTGTATGAGTTTGAATAAAATAAAGCCGACCCTTATTGTTTGTATCCTTGCTCTTGCGTTTACCTCTCTAAGACAAAAGGAAAATTGGACTTTATTGTTTAATGGAAAGGACTTAACCGGATGGGATACTTACATAGGTCCAGACCTGGACAGTGCAGGGAAAAAACTGTCTGACATTCCTGTTGGCCTTAATAAAGATCCGCGCAATGTTTTTACAGTAGTGGATAATAACGGAGAAAAAGTAATCAGAATTTCAGGAGAGAACTGGGGTGCGATCACAAGTAAAAAAGAATATGAAAATTATCATTTGCAGCTCCAATTCAAATGGGGTAGCCTTACATGGGGCCAGAAAAAGAATAAGAAAAAAGATAGCGGATTTTTATATCATTGTGTTGGGCCAAACGGAGCTGATTACGGTGCATGGATGCGTTCACAGGAGTTTCAGATTGAAGAAGGAAATTGCGGCGATTATTGGGGAGTAGCGGGAGGCATGGAAGACATTCCGGCAACTAAAAATGCGAAAGGAGATTACGTATATGATCCAGCAGGAAAGATGTACACTTTTAAAGAAGGCGGTGAAGCTGGACGACATTGCATGAAAAGGTCGGATGCTGAAAAGCAGTCCGGTGAATGGAATACACTTGATTTTTATTGTTTTGGTGATACCAGCATCCATATGATAAATGGTAAAGTGATGATGATACTATTTAACTCAAGACAAAATGAGAAGGGGCAACTCTTGCCATTGAAAAAAGGTAAAATTCAAATACAATCAGAAGGTGCAGAGGTGTTTTATAAGCAAATTCAAATACAAGCTATTGATAGATTACCTGTTGCATTATTAAAATGATAGAAGTGTATTAGAGGATTAAATCTTATAATAAATGGAGATAAAAGTATTTTATACTCTACGTCTTATGAGTTTGTGCATTGATGAATCAATGTCGTTGACTTAAGCTCCATAGGAGCTACCTGTTTATAGAAGATTTACATTAGGAATTCTTAAAGCTCCGTAGGAGCTTCCTCTTAACAGGGAACTCCTACGGAGTCTTTAGCAATTTTGCTTCTATTTCTATAAACAGGACGCCCTTAAAGGGCAATTAAGATCTTAAGTCAACACATTATTGCTGAGTAATGAAAAAATTGTATAAGAGTGCGACGCAACAATCATTCATAGCAGCAATCCTGCTTGGCTCCAAAAAATCATTGCACACTCTTATGCGACGAGCAGTATAAGCCATTTTTACAATCATCATAAAATTCTTTTTTCTATAAGTTTGATAATGATACCTCAGCAAGAGCGAGTGATACAACTATGCTGAAGATTACACAAAAGCCGGAGAGTATAAAAAGCTTTTTTGCGATTGATAAGATAAAATAAAAGCATCGTTTTGATTTTACAAATAGCAAGGAAGGAACTACAGTAAGAGGCGCTTTCTTTCGTTGGTTAATAACCGGAAAACTTCCTAAATCCTTTTTTAGCGATTATCTTCGTAAGAACAAATCACACCAAAACAGTTATGAAATCTATCCGTTTACTGCTGCTGTTCCTGCTTTCAGCCGCTTTAATTACTTCATGTAAAAAGTCAGTTCCTAAACAAACGGCATTTATTCCTAAAAATGCTGTTTTTGTCGCAACTATAAATACAAAGTCGCTGCAATCGAAACTAATAAAGAACGAGGCAACAATAGAAAACATTATTAAATCAGTTAGCGGAAGTGACACTACAGTAAATAAAGGAAAACAGGAGTGGGAAGACCTGAAGTCGTCAGGTATTGATCTTGATGAAAACTTCTATGTAGCTGTTGTGCAAAAAGGAGGCGGAATGACAACTGGTAAAGGCACAATGATTACATCGGCTGTTGGCGCACTTAAAGATGCAGCAAAATTGGAGGCATACATAAAAAAGAAAGATCCGACGACTGAAGTAAGAAAAGAAAAGGATTACTCATATGCAACCATACATGGCGATAATATGATTGCCTGGGGTAAGGATGTAATAATCGTGATGTCTTCTCAAAAAACAATGTCTCCGGCGGATATGGTATATGACAGCACCAGCGGCTCTTTCAATTTAGCAAATCCCGGAAATGCTGCCGTCGAATTAAAGAAAGAGCTTGACATTACTTTTAACCTGAAAGAAGATCAAACTGTTGCAGCTATTCCCGAGTTCAGAGATTTGATGCAGGAAAAAGCGGATGCAAGCATGTGGGTAAACTCAAGCAGTTCTATTGAAGATTTGCCTATACCACTACCAAAAGTAAAGGAGCTTTTTTCTAACAGTTTTACTGCAGCAAAAATTGATTTTGAAGATGGTAAAATATCAATGAACTCCCGGTCTTACTATAGCAAAGAGCTAAGAGACATTCTTAAAAATTATACCGGCCCAACTGCTGATTTAGGTTTGATAGAAAATTATCCCTCTGATAACATAGATGGCTTCGGAGTATTTTCTTTTAATCCGCAGGTTATAAATGGTATTGTAAAATACCTTGAAGTTGGCGGTGTGGTAGATTCATATCTCACAAAAATGATGGGTACTAATTATACGTTACAGGAGGCTTTGAAAGCAATAAAAGGTGATTTTGCAATAGTCGTTTCTGACTTTGCAATAAAACCCGTCACAGATACTTCAAGACGGATGATGGCCGGGTCGATGCCCAATTTAAAAATGATCATGAACATTCCTGTTGGTGATAAAGTACAAATGAACAGATTGATGGATAAATTGGTAGAAATGCAAATGCTGGTTAAAACTAACAACGAGTATCATCTAAATACAAATATGCAAAAGATGGGATACCAGTTAAGCGTAGATGACAAAAATCTTTTTATCGCATCCGGCCAAGACTTATTAAATCAATATAAAGCCAAATCGAAGAAGATTAATTTGAATAAAGAGGTAATGAGTGACTTTAAGGGAAAATCGGCTGTTGCTTATATAAACATCGAAAGCATATTAAACGGAATTAACACGTCTGTTAATGTACGGGGAAATAATGTGCTGCCAAAAGCAAAAGAAACGTTTAAAGACATTGAAGCTTACAGCGAAAACTTTAACGGCAAATATTTAGAAGGACATGCCATAGTGCATTTTAAAAATGAAAAAGAAAACAGTCTTACATCGTTGTTAAGCTTTATAGAAACCGTAAGTAAGAATGTAAAAACAAACCCTGCAATGGTGGGAAATAATGAGGATGT
>JBBPZJ010000058.1:0-13397 GCA_038199395.1 Chitinophagales bacterium | reverse complement strand
GCTTTTAAATATAATCGGCTAAATAGATTCCTCAAGACAACAGTTCTTGCAAAAGGGACATCTTCCGGTTGGATGCCAAGCGAATTCCGATAGCTATCGGAAGAAGGCATTCGAAAACATGCGAAGCAGTTTTTGAAACAAAGTCCCGATAGCTATCGGGAGAGTCCTTTTGCAAGAACGAAGCCCAGCGGCTGGAGGGTTTGAATTAAGCATCAGGAAGCTTTAACCGGGAAAAAACTTAATACAAAATGTAAATGAAAAAATAGTTTTCATTTACATTCGACTATTCTAACAAGTCTCATTCTAAGCCAATATGAAAAATACAATCTTCTATTCCACCCAATTCCTCTTCTTGCTTTTTATTCAAACAGCAAAAGGGCAGACTACAAAAATTCAAAATCGTAAAGAAATAAGCCAATACGGTATTACGTGGACTTTTGATAAACCGGCAAAAACAGGACAATTTATAACAGGCGATTGGTGGGTAATTGGTCCTGTAACTATAGTGAAAATTTCACCTGCACCTGGTCCAACTCATCCTGAAAACTTTAATATCAGCATAAATAAGTGGAACGATACAAGCCTGAAATTAGATACCACGATGCGTAATGGTTCGATGATCGTGCTTCCCCGTTTTCTCTGTGTAGCTTATTCTACTGTCTACTCCAAGTAATATTCTACCGGGATAAACCATTATAATTACCTCTGTTGCCTTTACTTCAAATGATGTAAAAAACAGTAATAGTGAAAAAAGAAGATAATAGTTTTTCATTCATTGTTAGGTGTTTCCTTGATAACCTACATATTATCCAACGTTAAAAAAGCATTTGAATTGTAATGGATTTGCTAATTGATTGTTTGTACGTTTCAATGTTAATCTTTTTGTAGTTCTCTTAAGTCTTTATTTGATAACGTACTTACAGAATTATTCACCCCCTTGTGTACTCCTACATAAGCATTGTGTGAGTAATTTTTCATTTTTTAATGTTTACCGGAAATAATAAGTTCAAACCTTACTAAAAATATTTGAATGGTAAGCCTGTTGTTGTGCTTTCTAACAATCACGGTTGCGGATTTAAAGACGGTTCTTTGGGAACAGCCCAGCTTTTTAAAACCCCCTTTAATTCAAGTCTGAGATCGTAATGACGGTGGGAAGCCGCATTTTGTTGAACCACAAACCTAAGTTTGTTTTCACGTGCTGTACCGGAAGTTGGTTCAGGCCTTTTATTGAAGCTCCTTTTCTTTTTGTATTTTTCGAGGGGCCTAGAAGTACAAATTCTTTAAGTTTTTGCAATTTGTTTACTTATTTGCTTGCTTTAGAAAGTTCCCTATTGTCTCGTTTAAAAATTTTGCGTCGGCAGGATTACTGGCAGCACCAGCAGTATGCCCCCAAAGGGAATTAATGGGTGCGAGCAAAACACCTGGAATAAAAGCAGCTTCATAACGTGCATCTCCTATTGGAAAGTATAAATCGGTCTCGGAAGGCATATAAAGGAAAGGGACTTTAATAGAACGTAGGGCCTTTTCTACATCTCCGCCATATCCAGGTGAGGCTCCAACATCATGATGCTCCCAGGTACGCATTTGTAGAATTAAATCGTTGGCATCGGCACCAGGAATAAAATGAGTACGATACCTTTCAAGAACCTGTTCAAAGGTCGTTCCGGGAGTAGCAGAGCCTTTCCACAATTCTTTTCGCCACCATTCCTGAGAATAAAGCCATGCTGTCCAGACTACGGCAAAAGCTTCTAACCCTTTTTTAGGTGGGGTTGTATAATCCCCGTTTTTAAATGCTTCATCTGCTGTTAAAGCTGCAATTTGTCCTTCCAATCTCACCACGCCATGAGGATACGTTTTTGCTGTTCCGGAAGTTGCTGCGATACGGTCAGCAAATGTGGGATAACTTACTGCCCATTGAAAAGCTTGCTGAGCACCCATAGAAAAACCAATCAGCGCTTTAAGATGAGTAATTTTTAATTCCTTTGTCAAAAGCTGATGCACCACTTCTACATTATCACGAATAGTCATTATGGGGAAACGAGGTCCATGGTAAGGTTCAGGCGTATTGCTGGGAGAAGACGAGCGGCCATTTCCAAAAAGTTCTGTTGCTATTAAAAAAAGCTTTGACGTGTCGAACGCTTTCCCCTCTCCTATCAGCCATTCATAACCATGATAAGTAGCCATGTAATGTGAGGGAAGCAAAACAGCGTTATCGTGAGCAGCATTTAAATGACCATAGGTTCCGTAAACAATTTGAGCCTTTGGTAAAGTGATGCCGCTTTCAGTATTAAAATTGTCTATTATATATTCATGCTTTACCGCTGTGTCTAAACGTTTTGGTGTTTGAGCAAAAAGGCTGTTAGAAAGAAAAAGCAAAATGAACAGTTTTCTCATATAAACTTTTTAATTTGATTATTACGTACAAATAAAAAGACAAGCATAAGTTTATTCTTATCAGAAATGCCCTGGCCTGCAGATTATAATTGTATCGCTTTAAATTTAAAATCACTATTCGCCAATTCCATTAATAAATGTCTCTATAAAACCCAATATCTTATCTGTCACCCTTTGCACAACCGTTTTTCGCTCCATTATTTTCGGCTTCACTTCCAGCATATCCACTATATCGTCTGGTAAAGGCTTACGTTCTGTAAACAGGTAATCTCCAATAACAGCATTTACTTTATCAAATGCTAGGTTTTCTTCTGTACATAGTTCCTGCAAGGCTATTTTCTTTTCTTCATCTACGAAGGCTTCAAAGGCGTTGGGTATATCATCGGCATCATCTATGTGTGGAAGGTTTTCATCTATAAACTTTTCGATCAATTCGCGCTTGCTTCGTAACTGCATCTCGCTGGCAAGAAGGTCAACAATTTCTTTCCGTGCTTTTTCCTGTTGCTTTTTGCTGCCGGTCTTTAATCTTGCAAGCAGCTTAAGGATGTACATGACGTTTATATCATCCCGGTGTATCAGTTCCAGTTCAAAGTCTACGTCATCAAGTATAGAAACTTTTTCTTTTTGGGTGTTGGTCTTTACTTTATCATAAATGTCAAGGTACTTGCTTTTATAATCTTCAAAATCCTGTTCTGTCATTTCCAGGTTATCAAAGCTGAAATCGGAAAAAGTGCTTAGCACATTCTTTATCCTCATCAGTTCACGAAAGGCTTGTACAAATTCCAGTTCTTCCGCTTCAGTCGGCAAGTCATCTACACTATTTATGGTTGGTGCTATTTCATGCAGCTTTTCTATTGCTGCATTAAACTTTTCTACATAATCCTCATATGGCTCCATGATGATCTCTTCAATTGCCTCTTTATTTGAGAACAATGTAATGGCATCATCTGTTTTTGATTTTAGGTTCCTGAAACAGACGATATTGCCTTGCGACTTTTGTTCATTCAATATCCTGTTTGTTCGGCTGAAGGCTTGTATCAGCCCATGATATTGAAGATTTTTATCTGCGTACAAAGTATTCAACGATTTACTGTCAAAGCCGGTTAAGAACATATTTACGACCAGCAAAATATCCACCTCCCTGTTCTTTACCCGTTTTGAAATATCCTTGTAGTAATTGTAAAAGCTTTCATTGTCTTTGGTGCTGTACTTTGTTCCATACATAGCATTGTAATCAGTAATGTAGGAATCTAACTTATCTCTTGTATGAGTGTTAATAGGAGGAGCATCACCTTCCATTAAAGTGTTTTCAGGAAAGAAGCCATTTGCATCGGTATCATCTTCGTTAACCCCATAAGAGAAAATAGTTGCTATCCTTAGATTATGTTCACCTGCATCTTTCTTTGTTTTAAAGATGTCGTAATACTTTATCAGGGCATCTACACTGCTGGTGCAAAACAATCCTGTAAACTCTTTGCGATGAGTTTTGCGGTCGTGGTTGTCAATAATATAATCGGCAATCTTTGTTAATCGTTTTCGATCTTCCATCAACTCTGCCTTATCAATTTCTTCTACCGGAATATCTATGTTGGTTTTGCTGTCTTCTTTATATTTATAACGACCTACATACTCTACCGAAAACTTTAATACATTCTCATCTCTTATCGCATCAGTAATTACATACTTGTGCAGGCATTCATCAAAGAGTTCTTTGGTGGTACGTTTACCCAATGCATTCCTGACGGCATTGTTTGCGAATATGGGCGTGCCTGTAAAACCAAATAGCTGCACATTATTGAAGAAATTTTTTATCCGCTTATGTGTATCGCCAAATTGGCTGCGGTGACATTCATCAAAAATAAAAACCAGCTTCTTATCTTTTAGCGGTTCCATCTTTTTC
Organism: Chitinophagales bacterium; assembly: GCA_038199395.1. GTDB lineage: Bacteria > Bacteroidota > Bacteroidia > Chitinophagales > Chitinophagaceae > Segetibacter. The sequence goes on along the minus strand of JBBPZJ010000058.1, from coordinate 9,103 downwards.
AGGTACTGCTGCTTGCTGATGGCGCTGTTCAGCTTCTGTATGGTAGTAACAATCAATTTCGTTTGCTTAAGCTTGCCATCCCTTGTTGTATAAGCCCCGCTAAATTGGTTCACCAGCATACTCGTATCATCTGTACCATCAATACTGCCATCGGCAAAGCTGTTGTATTCTATCGTAGTCTGGTAATCAAGGTCCTTCCTGTCAACCACAAAAACTACTTTGTGTAGCTGTGGAAGCTGCATTAGTATCTGGCTCGCTTTAAAAGAAGTAAGTGTTTTACCCGAACCTGTAGTATGCCAGATATAGCCATTCTTTGTGCTGTTCTTAACCCGTTCTATAATGGCTTCTGTTGCATAATACTGGTAAGGACGTAACACCATCAGCACCTTGTCGCTCTCATGCAAAACAATGTATTTGGTAACCATCTTGCTCATTTGGCAAGGTTCTAAAAAGGTGGTGGCAAACTGGTCTAACTGCCTGATGGTTTTATTATGCTCATCGCTCCAATAGAAGGTTTGCTTAAAAGTCTGGTGACGATTATTGGCGTAGTATTTTGTATTTACCCCGTTACTGATCACAAAAATCTGAACGAATAAAAACAGTCCATGCGATGAGGTAAATGAATGCCGCTGGTAACGGTTCACCTGGTTAAAAGCTTCTTTCAGTTCAAGTCCCCTGCGCTTAAGTTCTATTTGTATTATTGGCAGCCCGTTGATGAGTAAGGTTACATCGTAACGGTTTTTATAGCTGCCCTCCATGTTTACCTGCCGCGTTCCCTGGAACTGGTTCTGGCACCAATGTTCCTGGTTGATGAGTTCGAGATAACCGGCATCGCCATTGTCTTTATTATATAAAATTTTATCCCTTAATATTTTTGCCCGTTCAAATACATTACCCTTGTTTAGTTTATTTAATACCTGTGCAAATTCTTTATCGCTAAGCGTAGTGCCATTGTGTTTTTCTAACTGACCTTTCAGGTTGTGCAGCAGGTCGCTTTCGTCTTTTATAGTTACCAAACCATAGCCAAGTTGGTTAAGCTGTTTTATTAAATTGTCTTCTAAAACCTGTTCGGGTTGGGTGTTCATATTATATATATCTGCTTACAATTATCGCATTTATTTTTGTGTCACAGCAATAGTTTTTCAATCAGGCAGCCATTGCTGCCTGTCCCGTCACGCTTGCGGAATCGCACTCTTGTACTGTTAGGGTTTTGGCAGCCAGCACGACCGGGTACTGAAAGTATTAGCAAAAAGCTTATGCAGGTACGGGATAAGTTTCTTTAAACCATTTAATATCATGAACAGAAATGGGAGAATTTTTAAAATTTAGCAGGGCTTTTTCTTTAGTGACAATAATTTCGCTGTTTGTCTGTAAAGCTAAATCAAAGAGGAAATTATCTTTTGCATCAGGGCTTTCTTTGAACTGCACAACAGGTTCAAAAGTTATGCACGAAGCCTTAATCGTTTCTAAGTAACCATCATAAACTGACTGCGACAGTTCAACAGCACTGGTTACCGGGATATTTCTTTCTAATTCATCAATTAAGTCGGAAGATAAATAAACACTTAAATTATACGTAAGAATAGCATTAACAAGACGATAAAGCTTTTGATGGCGGGTATAATTTATAAACACACTGGTATCTATAACTAATTGCTTAGGACTTTGATTGCTCATACCTTAGTTTACGCTGTTGGCTTATATAAGCATCTGCTTCTTCATCTGTCATTGCTTTTGCTTTCGGTAACCCTGTAACTGAATCAAGACTTTTTGCCTTCGCCAAAATTTCTTCTTTACGTAGTGCAATCAGCAGCTTCTTTTTTTCTTCAGTATCCATTTTTTCAACCTCCCTAATTATCTGATTTAATAGAGAAGTTTGTTCCTTGATTAATTCTTTCTGCATAACCTCCGTTTAATAATGTAAAGTTATAATTTTTTCTTCCTACAGAGAACCCGGAAAAAAGGAAGGAAAAAATTGCAAAATGCTTAATTGTTTTCCTTGTAAATTCGTATCATAACATCAGTTTATTATGGAAAAATTAATTGTTTATCCGGCAGATGAAGGGCAGGCAAAAGCCTTAAAAATTATTTTAAAAGGTATGCGCATAGAATTTGGTCGGGTAACAGAGGATGGAATAGAAGAGGTTGAGGATGCTGAACTTGTTGCAGCAATGAAGGAAGTTGAAGGAGAAGTTCCTCTATCAGAAAAAGAGCAGGCTGAATTTAGGAAATGGATTAAAGAACAGGTATGAAACTAAAAATTCAGCCTTCAATTTGAACGTGACGTCCGAAAGTCATCTAAGCAAATCGTCTCTCAATTGGATGCTCACAAATTTTTGTACAAATATGTGTGATGCTATGAAGCATCGCTTACGTACACACTGTCTGGTTGTATTGCCAGAGCAGGAAATGCTGCAGGTGAGTTACATCAATGCTATGAGGGGACAAAAAACTTTGTGTAACTTTAATTCTAATGGAGCAAAATTCATATGAGGTTAAGGTTAGTCAGGATAGGCAACAATACTGGTTTGTAAGTTCAGGTAAAAATGGAGATATTACTAAAGTGGTGACAATGCAAACAATGAAAAGAGCGGGACGTTTTAATTTGGCTTTAGCAGATGAAATTAATGGCAAATTGGATTACAAGTCAAAAACTGATAATGGAGACCTTGATTATGTATTTGCGACCATTTCTGAAATAGTGATATATTTTACTAAGTTTTTTCCAGCATCTGAAATATTTATAACGGGGAATACACCAGTAAAGACCCGGCTTTATCAAATGAAAGTTTCGAATAATTTAGAATGGATCAATAATGAGTTTGAAGTTTTTGGTATGACAGATGAAAGTGGGAATGGTGATTTTACACCTTTTAAAATGGGAATAAATTACAAGGGAATTTTGGTAACAAGAAAATAGGTGATAATTTTAATAACATGGAAAATATTAATGAAGGAAGCGGGGTTAAATTTGTTTTAACTGATCCTCCCGAATATTTTAATGAGCCAAATGCAGAACTTGAAGAAAAAGTTGCATACGCTAATAAAATTGGTTTAGGTGAGGTGGTACGAGATGTTAAAACTGAAGGAACACAGCAGGTAGTTAAAACTACTAAAGCTGCGCAAAATTATGTTTATAAGACAAAAGTAGAGGCTTTGGCTGCCAGGAAAGCAGCAAGTGAAACATCAAAGAAAAGCAGATCCTCTTTTACTAATAGAAAAACAGGTTCTTCTGTTGTTAAAAAAGCTGATGGTTCAGGTGTCAAAAAATCTGATGAATTAACTCAAAGGAAATTGGGTCATTCATTGAAAGAAGGAGCAAAAAGAGGTAAAAACGATCTCAAGTAAAAATGCTAACTAAGGAAATTCTACAACTCATCATCCTACAGGCAGTAGTTGTCCATTTTCAATACTTTCCTTAACGCCTAAAATGGCTTCATCTTTATATCCAAAAGGAAACGCTGCTAAATACTGGTCAATCGTCTTTAATGTCTCGTCAACAGATTTATACTTTGCTAAGTGCATATATAACCAAAACCAAAAATTTCTTTCATCATGTTCTAAACCTTCTTCAAAAGAAATCTTTTTAAGTAGAATATGCACATCTTTTATTAAATCTATAACGAGAAAGACTAAAAAACTAAAACTTCCTCTGTTGATACCGTCTTTCATGTAGGGAAGCGTCAGTTTCAATTCTTTTACACGAAAGTATTCTGCCATTAGTTGAGAAATATTGACTTGGTCTTCTTTTTTTTGGTAGTATTTCATATTGCTTGTATGCCAGAAAACATGAGGATTATTAGTATAGTTGCTTAATAGTCCTAAGATATTTCTTCTAATGCCTTCCTCTTTAATGTTTCCGAAATTGGAGATAATATAAAACCAGGTAGAAGGCTTATCCCGGTGATTAGAATAAAGCGATTTTAGCCCTTCGTAACAAACATCTTGCGTACCCATATCGGCGAACTTTTCTAAGGTTCGACCAAAATTTTCATAGCTTATAAATACTTCTCTATACTGAAAACAATAATTTAAAAGAGCTGGAAACGTCTCTTCAGAAAACTCGTTTTCGGGAGACACACGAATGTTATGAGAACTTAAACTTAGAATTTTAGGATTATTCTTGATATACTCTGAAAATCAACCCAAAAAGCCTTTTTAATTTCAGGGTCATACACAATACCAATAGATTTATAAAGCGGTTGATTCCAATATTTAATATGGGCATTATTAGCGGGAATTTTATATCCCATTTTATCTTTGTAAGTTTTTCCACTTTTAATCTGAGCAAAAATTCCATAATTAGTAGTTAAGCCATTCACAACAAATTCAACATAACAATCATTTCCCTGGTCATCTTTGTCAAAGTGCCGAAAAATAGATTCGCTATTTTGGACTATACCTTCAACGTAACGAACACCTTCAAGTTCTATTTTTTTGTTTGGACTACGAAACGTCATTAAACCTCCTTTATATTTCATAAATTATACAATGCACCATTAAACAAACATCTGCTGCAGCAATCCCTTTTTATACACCTGTGTTTGTCCTAATTGTCTTCCCACTGCATTTATTTTATTATCTATGCCTGTTAGAAAATTAGCTATTTTTTGTTGCTCTAAAACATTTGGATAAGGAACTTTGTAATTTGAAATTTGTGGTGCTGTTAATTGAGGAACACCTGTACTTTCAACAAAAAAACTCATCTGGTTTATGATATTTTCGTAAAACCTTACATCTAATGCAACCCTAGGAATTAATACTAACAACCGTACTATAGGATAAAATTATTCAAATCGTGCAACTGCATTTCCTAAAGCGCCTCTTCCAGAAACTGTAATTGACGTTTTATCAACTTTATAAATATCAGAATATCCAAACAATCCTTTTTCTCTGTCTGAATTTGAAAAAATGGGGAACTGAAATTGTTTTGTTCTTGATTTTGAAAAGTTTACTTTGTCTATGTCACCTCCTGCATTTATTTGAAATAACTCGACCAGCTTCTTCTCCTCCCATTCCGGATAATCCGTTCTATCATCATCTTTAAACCGTATTTGCTGGTTAAAGATTTGTTGCATGACGCCTTTTTTGTATTGCTCTAATAACGCTTTCTTTTTTGTCAACTGCTGTATTTTATCATCTACTGCTATAAGGAAGCCGGCTATTTTTTGTTGTTCGGGAAGCTTTGGAATATTTAGTTTTAATAACCGGATAGATTTAAAGTTTAATCCTTCTCTTCCACTACCAACCTGACTTCTTTCAATGGCGTTTTGCCCTTCCGTAGAACTTAAATAAGCTTGAAAAAAGAAAGGTGAATGGTTACTATTCAATCTAATTATACAAACATGTTGATTTACATTGCCTATATCAAAAAATGTTGGAACTACACAACTTCTGCCAATTGATGCACCTGTAATATTCAATAGCATATCTAAAGGTTTTACAATTGTCCCTTGCATTTTATCATTTATTTCTTCCGGTATATATGAAATATTATCAAGAGATAAACAATTATTGATTATGTTTTGACTTCTAATAAAAGGAATACCTGAAGTTGTATAAACTTTTTCACCACCATTTGGCGTACTGCCGCTTCCAACCTTTATTGAACAGTTTCCGATTTTTTCCTCCTCCCATTCCCCTTCAATTCCTTAAACCTCAACGCCGGTATTTTTTTATTTGCTGTCATGTTTTATATTCGGTGTTGGTTGTTTTTCCCCGTTCCATAAATAACAAAAAGAAGAACGAAATGCGACGCAACGATGATGCTATGAAAGACAATTGCTGGTATCATAAAAAAATTAAAATGGGGTCGCAATATTCAATTGTTTACAATAGTCCGCTATTTGTGCATCGGTGGTTTGTATCTCGGTTTCCAAAGCCTTTAATGCATGGGCTACCTGTTGCAGGTCTATCGTTTCTTCTTTTTCAAACGTGTCAACATAACGGGGTATGTTCAGGTTGTAGTCGTTCTCTTTTACATCAGTAAGGGGAGCAACCATACTGTATTTGGCTTCGGTGGTTCTCTGGCGGTAAGTGTTCATAATTTTATCAATATGGGTGTGGCGCAAATAGTTTTGGTTGCCAGCTTTTTCAAAACCCTTGCTGGCATCAATAAACAAAATATCGTTGGGGCTCTCCCTGCACTTTTTAAATACCAAAATGCTGGTGGGTATGCCGGTGCCATAAAAAATATTGGCAGGCAAACCAATGACGGCATCTAAATAATTTCTGTCCTCGATAAGATAGCGGCGAATGTGTGCCTCTGCACCACCCCTGAACAAGACACCGTGCGGCGCCACTACAGCCATAATACCATTGTCGGCAAGGTGATGTACCATGTGCTGTATAAAAGCAAAATCAGCCACACTGCGGGGAGCAAGCCTGCCATACTGGCTAAACCGGTCGTCGCTCATGTGCAGAGGATTTGCGCTCCACTGTGCAGAGAAAGGCGGGTTGGCAACAATGGCTTCAAAACGTTTGTCTATGTGCTGCGGGTGTTCGAGTGTATCATCCTGTTTTATGTCAAACTTCTGGTAATGCACGCCGTGCAATATCATGTTCATACGGGCAAGGTTGTAGGTGGTGCGGTTCATTTCCTGTCCGTAAAAATTGCCTACTTCCTTTACCTCACGGGCTACCCGCAACAACAAAGAGCCAGAGCCACAGGTAGGGTCATACACACTTTTAAGTTTCTTTTTACCCGTAGTTACCAGCTTAGCCAGCACGGTTGACACTTCCTGCGGCGTATAAAACTCACCGGCTTTTGTTCCGGCGCCACTGGCAAACTTGCCTATCAGGTATTCGTAAGCATCGCCCAATACATCAAGTCCTGTTTCCTGGAGGCGAAAGTCTATTTTATCTAAATGCGCCAAAACCTTGCTTATCAGTTCGTTCTTGGCAGTTTCTGTGCGACCAAGTTTTGTACTGGTCAGGTCAAGGTCTTCGAACAGGTGATCGAAATCATCTTCACTATCGGTGCCCATGGTACTCTGCTCAATATTCTTTAAAATATTGGCAAGGTCTTCTAAAATAAAATTGCTTTGGTTGCCAGTATCATCTGTTTTCTTAGCCGTCTTTTCTTCCGCTTCCGAATTGCCTCTCTTAGCAATTTCAGAAAACAGTTCTGTTGGTTTTAAAAAGTATCCCAGCTTAATGAGTGATTCATCTTTCACAGCTTCCAGGTAAGCTTTACCTTCTTCGGTATTTTCATTTATGTCGAGGTAAGTGATTTTATCATGCTTCAGTATTTCATCAGCATACAAATGCATTCTTTCGGAGAGGTATTTATAAAAGATAAAGCCAAGGATATAATCCCGAAACTCATCTGCATTCATCTTTCCCCGAAGGGTATTGGCAATGTTCCAAAGCTGTTGTTCTAATTGCTTTTTCTGGTCTTCGGACATGAAAGGGGTGATTAGTGTTTAGGTAAATATAGGGCGTTTGGTTGGACGGAGAAAGACGCCTTTTATTCGTATTTGGGTACATGCAAGCTTTGTTTTCAACAGTTTTATTTCTTTTTGCTTTTCGAAATTTCTTCCTGCAACTTCTTCTTTAATTCTAATGCTCCCGGTAACTCACCTTTTAAGTTTGTGGGTAATTGTTTCCGATAGGTATATTCTGCTACACCAATAGGGTTTGCGATCCCTCCCAATGCATATTCCACTTCAACTGAATCCTGCTCTGCACATAGTATGATACCTATTGAAGGGTTCTCGTCAGTCAGTTTTACCTGGTTGTTCAATAGATTCAGATAGAAATTCATTTTACCTGCAAACTCCGGTTCAAACGCACCAATCTTTAAATCAATTGCGACCAGGCATTTCAACTTCCTTTGAAAAAACAGCAGGTCTACAAAATATTCTTTCTTGTTTAAACACAACCTGTATTGATTGCCAATGTATGAAAAGCCATAACCTAATTCTAAAATGAAATCCCTGATGTTTTCAACCAGCCGTTTTTCAAGTTGTCTTTCTAATAAGGGCTGGGATATTCCAAGAAAATCAAGATTGTACTGGCTTTTCAAAATCTCATCCGCCTGCTCGCTAATGTGTAAAGGCAATGCCCTTGAGAAGTTATGTTGCTTGGGTAGTAGCTTGTGGTTTTTATAAGCCTCCCCTTTTATCTGGTTTAGGAGCATTTTTCGACTCCACCCTGTTTCGATTGATGCACGTATATAATATATACGTTCAGCAGACTTACCCGTTTTTTGCATCAGCAGAATATGATGCCCCCAGGGCAGTAATCCCAGGGCAGCACTTTCATTCGTTTCTGAAACAAGCTGTTTCAGTTTCAATTCTGAAACAAGCTGTTTCAGAAATTCATCGTCATTATATTCCTCATAAAACTGCCGCATGAACCATAAGTTGCGGGGTGAAAATCCCTCTGCGATCCCAAGCTCTTTTTGAATATCAGCGGAAAGCTTCTCCACAATTCCTTTACCCCAACCTTCAGCGTTCTGTTTTTCAACGATAATGTTTCCTATCCGATAATAAAGATGCACCTGTTCACGATTAATCGCAAATGCTGTTTTAATCCGGGACTGTTGTATTAATTCCAGTACGTTGTTTAATAACGATTGATAAGCCTTTTGTTTTATTGAGATTTTTGCCAACTGATAATTCCTTAAATAGATTTCTTTGTTATTTATTTACAGCCGGAGCTAGTAATAGAAAATGATTTTTCCCCAGCTATCATCTTTATTATTTAGTACGATGCAGTTTCATTAAGTCATTTGGCTTATTGTGTTAAAAAGGATAATAAATGTTAACGAAAATGTTTGATGAAAACCTATTTTCTTTATTTCATAAAGCTCTCCAACTTCTCAATCATTTCGTTTTTGTCTTTCAGCATTCTCTCATACAATTCTATTATTTTGTCGATTGGATTGAAAGTAAAAGATGACTGATAAGCTAATGATGTAGAATTATCATGGCTATTAAAAGTGGTGGAAATAATATTTATAGCTGCTTGTTCATCAAAATTTTTGATAGCATCAACAGGCACTTTCAACACCTTCGCAATCTTTTCAAGCATCTCTGCATCCAACGCCTCTTTTTGTTCCAGTTGAGATATGGCTTGTTGACTTAAACCTAAATCCATT
>JBBPZJ010000057.1:0-9160 GCA_038199395.1 Chitinophagales bacterium | reverse complement strand
ACATCCTTTTTTGAAAATATCAATCAAACCAATAAAACTGAACTCGAAAAATTATTAACCCTCAACTTTCAATTCTTTGATAATAACATTGCACATTCTTATGCAGCGTGAAGTATAATAGTTACTTCTATTAATTTCTAATACCTTTTTTAAGTGAAAGATTTTTTAAGTGCCACTAAGAAAGAGATTGATAATGAAAGCGATGTTTAGAACGATTAAAATCAAAATTTTTTTAAAACCTTAATCCATAACTTTCTGTCGCAAGTACATCTCTCCATTGGCTAATCAGTTTTTTATAGGCTTTACCTACCGGCATTATCTGCCGGTTTAAGTCGTATAACCCTAGTTCATTTACATTTCCTGCATCGTTTCGTAACGCACTGTCCCAATCGACCTGGTGCAAAAGGCTATACCAGGTGAAACCTACAACAGGCACACCATCACGTTTTAACTGGTGCACGTTTGCCCATTCTTTGTACAACCAGTTAACTGAGTTGGGCATTGCGATATTGGTTTCAGTATGCATGATGGGAAGCCTGTAACGCGAATAATACTGATGGGTAATAACATAGTAGCCAAAAATTTCGCCTGAGGCTTCTGTTCTTCCATCAGGGTGTATTACATGTTCGTTGGTAACATAATAATCGTTGCCCATAATGCACCGGGCATTCACCTGGTTGTCTTCAAACCAATGATATTCCTCTCTGGTCATTTCATTTTCAAGCAGGTATTCAAGCATCCTGGCTGTGATGGGGTAGCCATAAGTAAGATCGAGCGATAGAAATCTTTTCTCGTTTAAAAAGTTTGAAAGCTTTTGTGCATCAGGGTTTGAAGGATGAAAAAACTCTGAAGATTCGCTTTGAATAAAAATAGCGTCTCTCTTTACTTTTAATATCGAATGCATAGCCATCACATTTGCCTTACAGCAATGCTTCAACGCTGTTACAAAGCTTTTCTCACTCGTTAGTCTTTCATTCCACCAGCCATACAAACCTGAGAAGGTAGCAGTAATAAAAATTTCATTTATAGGTGTATAATATTGCAGGTGTGGAAAGCGTTCGGCGAAGGCCTGGGCATACTCAGCAAAATATGCAGGAAAATCAGGATTTTGAAAATTACCAATCCAGTCTGGCACACCAAAGTGACACAAGTCAACGATAACGGTAATGTTTAACTCCTGTAGTTTCCTGAATGTATTATCGGCAAATTCCCAATCGTACTTGCCGGGGCCAAGGTGAGTTTTATAATAAGGCGGCCCATAACGAAGATGAGAAATACCTAAAGGCGAAAGCAATTCAAAGTCGGTTTCCCATAGCTTATAATGATTTGTTTTTTCAAGCTCATCTACTCTTTTATTTGACCCATCCGGCAAAGCAATAGTTGGATAACTGTTTTCGATACCAGTTGCAAAAATGAATTGTTCGGATAACATTTTGTACATAGAAGAATTTTAAAGAATATCGAGCCTTGCTCCGTCGACTACCAGTGTTGTTCCATTAATAAAGGAGGCCTCATCAGATGCCACACAATTAAATCGGACTTTTGAAGAAGGATAGCCCTGGCTGACAAAAACGATGTGAATCAACCAATATTTCCGGCCTTTTTCTAGTTTATACTTATTCGCTTCCAATTATTTAAACATTTTCTTCAATAATGGCTATTATTTTTCACTCTCGTACGTGGAGCGTGTAGTTATTAGCGGGCCTGCATTCAACATTTTTTCACAATACAGCCTAACCTGTTAAAGGTCTTTTCCCACATATCGTACCAATATTAATGTTCTTGCTTCTTCTAAATAAAAACACTCTCTGGTAGTAGCTATCCGTTAGTAAACTCGCCCTTGTTTGCCGGCTTCTCTTTAAAAGATGACAGGGTAAAAAAAGCATTGACTGAAATGAAATCGACCCTATTTTACCTGCCTTCTTTAATGATATCATTATTATCTTTTTTAATCGTTTTTACCGAAACATTCTTGCCTATGAAGTTGCTAAAGCGGCTGTCATACTTATTACTTTCAACCTGTGCATTTCCTACTCCAACCAAGTTAATTATAGGAGATTCGGTATTGATTGGATAATTGCCTGAATAGGTAATTATATTGTTGCTAAAGGTCAGGTCTTTAACGTATTGAGCGAGGATTATACATGAAGCATAATTTGAAAACCTATTATTTTCAACAACAATTTTATCGTGTATATAATCACCTTTTGCAGAAAATGCAAGTATGTTTATAACCGGTGATGGTTTTTGATTACCATAAGTATTATCGAGAAAAGTGTTATTACGGATCGTAAGATCCCTTACATAGCCAGACTCGTACCAAAAAGTAAATTCATTGGGGCATTGAATAGCAGCCATCATGCTGCTTATAACATTGCCTTCTATTACTACTTTTCGTGGTGTTGAAATGAGTAATCCTCTCGCTCTGTTATTAATGATCCGACAATTTTTTATTTCAACTTCGGGATATGCCTGTTCATTCTCAAGATAAAATCCGTTTAAAACTTCTTTGGGTACATCTTCGTTAAATGTGATCCGATAGTACCGGGGATTTATTATTTCAATATTTTTAATGGTTAACGTGGCTATTGGCCTTGCGCTTACTTTCGGATTAACCGCAACAACTGTGTCGCCTTCCAAACCAAAATTATAACCAGTCTGTTGGAAGTGTCCTATTCTTGCGCCAATTGTTTTTTTACTTATGTCACTAACCTCAACATACGTTCCGTGAATGTTTGTACCATCGTCAAGTTGATTCTCGAATTTACAATTCTGCATCACCACCTTTCCCCTGCAACCAACGAAATGAGTAGCATCTGCATTGGTAGACAACATTCTTCCATCAATGGCTTTAGGGACAACATTAAAAGCATCAAGGGTAATGTTTTTACAACTTTCAGCTATTAATCCCATACCACTTGCATGATGGACTGTTACATTATTGATGAGGATATTTTGAGAGCTTAAGAGCCGTATTCCGGGTGCTAAACGATTGTTTCCATTAAGCCCTTTTGCAACCAATATCCAACCGAGCTTAGGTAAAGTTTCTTTAACGCCTGATATCTTTACCAACCCTGGTTTTAGTTGTTTTGCAATAAGGCTATTTTCTGTTCCTCTGAATTTATAAGCTGGAGAATTAGTGTCAATGGGATAAAGAGTTTTATTATCATCGTTATTATTTGACACGGACTTTTTAAGAACCCTGTTAAGTGGTGTAAGTTGCCTGCTTTGATATGCTACCGCTCTTTTTTCCGGATCCCAGTAAATCGCATTTTCAAGGTTATGCTCAAACCCATATTTAAGAAAGATCAGTTCGCCATTTCTTATTTCATAAGGATACTGGTTGCTGATCTCAAAATCAATAGTATGGTTTTTATCATCAACAGCAACCACTTTAAGTTCGCTGTGAGTCGCTCTGTCAAAGTTGAAAGAGAGGTTTTTTATAACAATGTTCTTGGACGTTTCTACATCTACAGGCATCACTAATCCGTGCATAATAAATTCTGCTCCTCCACCATCAATTTCCAAGCCGTTAAACCCTATTATTGAGAAGGCTATTTTTTTTGGACCCGAATCGTGATTGCTGATAAAACAATACTTTTCGTAAGCGTGCTCGCCGTAAACATGGTACACACCTTTTTCAAATTTGATTCTGGTGTAACCACCATTTTTGGCTTTTTGAAAAAGCTTGTACAAGCCCAATGCAACATCGTTATCGGAAGGCTTAATAAATTCTGAAGCCTTCAATATCTTGTCATTGGCAATACAGTCGCGACTTTGTATAAAAGCAACCGCGGTAAGAATAGCAACGATTATTATTCTGTTGAAATAAGATAAATCCATTATTATAATTTAATAATTAGTACCCCGAATTTGTTAAAGGTTGCAGAAGAAAAGGTTTCATCACCTTATTCAAGTAAATGTTTCATGATAAATTCTGCTGCAATTTTATATATCTCCGACATGCCCGGTTGGATGTTTTCTCCCTCGAAGCTATGACCTGCTCCCTTACAGTTAACATTTCTACACGTGCTCCTTTTTCTTTTGCAACCTCTATCATGTAAAGTGAATTATAAATTGAAAGCACTTTGTCCTTATCGCCATGCTGCAATAAAATAAGGGGACCTTTTTTTGTAAGATTTTCAACAGGGCTTAAAAACAGGATTAATTTAATATCCAGGATTCTGGATAATATTTCCCTGGCTTATCAAAACTTCTTTTCGTGGAATAGGATAAAGCAGGTGAAATGGTTTTATAGCATATCCTTTTGCGCTTAAGATCTCCACTGCTTTATTAAAACGCCTCAGATCAAACCATCTCTGATTCTCAAAGGCAAATTCCACTCTTCTTTCCTGTAATAATTTTGTTTTAAAGCTTTCGTAGGCTATATTTCGAGGCAAGGGTGCTAAACCAGCCCTTACCCTTATCAAATTCACAGCATCATAACCTTCGGTAGTAGGGTTTTTGTTGGTTTCATTAATAGCTTCGGCAAGCATAAGTAATACATCAGCATATCTTAAAACTGGGATGTTGTCCTCCGAATTGTTAGGGCTTGTAGGTACACCACGGTATTTATAAATTACATAAACATTTCCGGCCTCTTGTTTAGAATAATATTTAATAATTGAATAAGTTCTTCTTGCATCATTAGCTTCATAAGCATCGTACATGTCCTGAGTAGGCAAATTAACCCCTTGTCCGGTATTACCTAAAAATCCCGATCCGAAAATATCCTTACCTGCTGTACCATCGTTCGTTAAAAAAAAGTTTGGATACGGATTTCCTTCTCCTGCAATGCTAGATGTATATTGAATTTCGAAGATGGATTCTGCGGTGTTATCAGTATCAAATGCGGCCGCATAAGTAGGCATTAATTTATAAGTATAAGGAGCTTTTGTTAATTCCCGCAATATGGGAAGAGCTAAATCTGGCTTATTATTCGTTAAATACACTTTAGCCAAAAGTGCTTTGGCCGCACCTTTAGTGGCCCTTCCAACATTTGAACTATTGTAAGTTATGGGTAAGAGAGTTGCTGCATCATTCAAATCACTGATTATTGTTTGAAATACCTCTGTCTCAGGTGAGCGTTTCAAAGCAAATGCTTCATCTGCTGATTTTATTTCTGTTAATGATACCGGTACTGAGCCGAAGAACCTGACTAAATCGAAATAAAACAGAGCCCTTAAGAACTTAGCCTCTCCCTTATATTGGTTTTTAAGAGCTTCGACCTGAAATGTAATTTGCTCAATTTTTTCTAAAAGCAAATTAGCCCTTGCAATTCCTCTGTATGATCCACTCCACCTGCTTTGGAAATAACTATTGTTATCAGTAAATTGAAAAAATTCCAACTCCCGCAAATCACCTCTGCCAGCATCAGCAATCCTCGTAGGCTGCACCATCGTGTTGTCAGTAACTAACTCTGTTAAGAAGGCCATATCCTGAGGATAAGAACCGCCCTGTAGTGCATCGTAAACACCCATTACCGCTAAATTTGCATCGTCAGGAGTATTAAAGGAATTGCCAACAGTAGCTTGGTCGAGCGGAGATAGATCTACGAATTTATCTCCACACGAGGTTAATAATGTTATAAGAATAACGATTGAGTAAACTTTATATAACTTTTTCATTTGAGTACATTGTTATTTTATAGATGTATCTGTAAATATTGCTTATGCTTTTTAATTTCTTTATTGTTATCTAAATTAAAAAGTCAAATTCAGCCCTAATGTAAAAACTCGGGCTATAGGGTATATTCCTTGATCAAAACCTGGTGACAACGGATTACCGCTATTAGAAGCTGTTTCAGGATCATAACCTGGATAATCTGTTAAGGTTACAATATTTTGTCCGCTTAAGTATAAACGTACGTTTTGAACACGGATTTTCTTAGTTATTGTTGCAGGAATATTATAAGCCAGGGTTATATTAGATAGCCTAAGAAAAGAACCATTCATTACATAAAAATCAGAACCAACATCGCTTAAGGTAGTAAAACCATAAGCCGCTCTGGGAATATTGCCACTTCCGGGATTTTGAGGAGAGCGCCAACGATCTCTGGCCAGTCCTATATTATTAACGTTACCGTTTAAATTGAGCGCTGCAGGATCCCCATAATAAATATCATTTCCATAAGAACCATTCATTATGATATTTAACTCAAATCCTTTAAAAGAAAAATTGTTGGTAAACCCAAAAACAAAGTCGGGATTAGGATCGCCGACAAAATCAAGATCATTATTATCTACCTTTCCATCATGGTTTACATCTTTAAATTTTCTATCACCAGGTTGCGGAGTATTATCCTGAGGAGCAGATTTGTTTATTTCATCTACTGAATTAAATACTCCATCCGTTACTCTCGTATAAAATAAGCCCATCGGTTTACCAACCACTGTTCTTGAATTGTTTCGATCAATAAAGTCTCCTGCCGATCCTCCTAAAGAGATTACCTTATTCCTGTTAAAAGAAACATTAAGAGATGTGTTCCATTTTAAAGCATTGATCAAGTTCCTTGATCTAACAGCCACTTCAAGGCCTTTATTCTCTACCTCACCAATATTGTCGAGCGATGTAGCAAAACCCGCAACTGCAGGTATGTTTACGTCTAATAATAATCCATTTGTATTTGATTTATAAGCATCAACGGTAAACTCTAAACGGTTATTCAAAATTCCAATATCTGCACCTAAATTAATTGAACGCATTGTTTCCCAGGAAATGTAGGGATTGGCTAATCTTCCGGCATTGGTTGAATTAACAACTGTTTGACCTGTACCAAGAACATACAAACCGGTTACAATATTTGGTACAAATGCATAATTTGAAATACTATTATTACCTGAAACACCATAGCTTAACCTCCATTTAAAATTCGAAATAAACTTTACATCTCTCATGAAACGTTCTTCTGACATGCGCCATGCAAAAGCTGCTGACGGAAACGTTCCATATTTATTCTTTTCACCAAAACGTGATGATCCATCTCTGCGCAAAGTACCGGTAAGTAAATACCGATCGTATAATGCGTAGTTAACACGTCCGTAATAAGACAATAATGAAGATTGATTACGTTGTTCCGTGCCTGATTCTATTACCCCTGCTGCAGCAACATACTGTACATTATTATTGGGGTAATTATTCCCGTTAATCACAATATACCTGTAATCGTCTTTTTGCATAGAAAGTCCGGCAATGGCTGTAATCCTGTTATTTTTATTAATAACCTTTTCATAAGTAAGTAAATTCTCATTCAACCATTCAAGCTCCTGCGAAGAAGAAGCTGAACCTGAAGGAACACTTGGAGGAGGAGATCCGGCACGACCCGTCTTAGAACTTAAAAAAGTATGTACACGATTAAAGTTAGCATCAATGCCGATAGAAGATCTGAATTTCAAATTATTAAAAACTTTATACTCGGCAAACACATTAGTAAGAATTCTACCCTTATCCAGGTCATATACATCCTCCTTTAATTTCGCAACGGGATTATCAATCGCTCCTATGCTTCCTAGTGTTGTAGCAGTACGTAAAGCAAGGGGATTCTCGTAATCTCCGTTTGACAAATAAGGACTAATTAATGGCGGCATTCTTCCTGCCATTCCCAATACCCCGCCACTACTAAAATGTCCATCGCTTCTTACTCCGGGATTTATTGTATAAGAAGGGGTCATTCTTATACCTACATTCAGCTTTTCATTAATCTTAACATCAATGTTGGCGCGAAAACTATATCGCTTTAAAGATGATTCAAGTACTATTCCTTCATTCTTAAAATAGTTGGCAGATAGGAGATAACGGACATTATCATTACCACCTGAAGCAGCAAGATTATAATTTTGAATAATACCGGTTCTTAATACCTGATCTTGCCAATTTGTAGAGCGCCATTGGGATGGGTCAAAATAAATAGGAGTTACAGCAAAGCGTCCACGTCCTGAATTAGGTGTGGCAGGATTTCCGCTACTTTGAATCCATCCGTTATTTCTTGATTCTATGTGTAATTGCGCAAATTCTTCTGCACTTAAAACGTCAAGTTTTCGGGAAGCATTTTGAATACTTGTATAAGCATCAAACGATAGTTTTGCTTTACCCGCTTTTCCTGTCTTAGTTGTAATGATTATTACTCCGTTTGCACCACGCGATCCATATATAGCAGTCGCCGAAGCGTCCTTTAAAACATCTATAGATTCGATATCAGAAGGATTAATTGTATTTAGGGGATTACCTGCACCCGGAACGCCGGCTGTTCCCCGGCTACCTCCCGAAACAGGAAATCCATCAACGACATATAAAGGGTCATTTCCTGCTGTAATGGAATTGTTTCCTCTTATTCTCACTGTTACACCTCCACCAGGGGAACCTGTGTTTTGTGTAACACTCATGCCGGCAACCTGTCCTTTAAGAGCTTGATCGATGCCTGAAACCGGAAGATCTTTTATCATACCTTCTGAAACAGAAGTAACAGAACCAGTAACATCTTTCTTTTTCTGCGTGCCGTAACCTACTACCACCACATCATTCAGCGTACTGCTTCCTTCAACCATTTTTACATCAATCTCGGCTCGCCGTTTTATTGCAACTTCCTGAGAAACAAAGCCAATAGATGAGAAAACAAGCGTTCCATTAGCATTAGGAACAGTTAAAGAAAAACGGCCACTATTGTCTGTAGTTGTACCTCTTGTGGAGCCTTTAAAGTTAACGCTTACACCAATTAATGGCTGGTTCTTACTATCTGTTACGTTACCGCTAACTACAAAATCCTGAGGGGGCAATCCAAATGACGTCAGTTGTGTTGTTATAAGAATAATGGGCAGGATGACCCGCAAAAAGATGAATAAAGTTCGTTTCATGGCAAGTTATTAAAGATTGAAAATGAATCCCTGTATTAAGACAAGCTTTAGCTTAAAGTGGGTGAACGAAAATAATAAAATTTTTAAGAACAGCACATGTTACTAAGATGAACAAGAATACCTTGATGACAACCTTGTGCTTATTACCAGGCAGGGCTGTTCAATGCTATACTGCTTGTGGATAACTATAAATTCTCTGCCAGTTAAGGGAGTTGCAGTATAGCTCCTGACTAATATTTTCTATATTATTTGCTCTGAAAATATTAAGCGCAAAACTTCTGAGCACAGCGATATTAAAAGGATTGATTCTT
>JBBPZJ010000056.1:0-4952 GCA_038199395.1 Chitinophagales bacterium | reverse complement strand
TTGGTAAGGGCACGAGCTTCACTCATAAATCTGTCAACACCTATTAACAATGCAAGACCTTCAACCGGAACTACTTTGAGTGCGGTTAATGTAGACGCAAGCACCAAAAATCCGCTGCCGGTGATGCCTGCTGCTCCTTTACTCGTAATTAATAATATGCCGATAACGGATAGTTCTTGCCCTAACGATAGCGGTACGTTAAATACCTGAGCAAGAAATATTACACTTAAACTTAAATAAATACTTGTTCCATCTAAGTTAAAGCTATAACCGGCAGGAATAATCAAACCGACAACACTCCTTTCGCAGCCTGCCTTTTCTAACTTTGCCATGATATTTGGCAATACAGATTCGCTGCTGCTAGACCCCAATACAATAAGCAACTCTGCTTTAATGTATCCTAATAACTTCCACAGGCTAAAACCATAATATCTTGCGATAAGGTTAAGCACCACGAAAATAAAAAGGATACTGGTTATATAAAAGGTAAGCATCAGTTTGCCGAGCAGCGCAAGGCTTGTAAAACCAAATTTTCCAATGGTATAAGCCATGCCGCCAAAAGCACCCAGAGGACTTACTTTCATTACCATTTTAAGCACATTAAATAAAACCTTGTTTAGCTTTTCAAAGGTGGCTATGACACTTTCACCATATCCGCCTAATTGCTTTAGCCCAATGCTAAATAAAACCCCAAAAAATAGTATTTGTATAATATCACCTTTTGCAAAGGCCTCTACAATATTGGTAGGAATGATGTGCAAAATAAAATCTGCCCAATCAAATCCTTTTGGATCAGCCTTAAAAGGGGCAGCAGAAGTAGCAGTGTTATGGCTAACGCCAGCGCCGGGTTGAATGATATTGGCAACAACAAGACCAATAATAATGGCAATAGTTGTAACAATTTCAAAATACAAAAGACCTTTTCCGCCTACCCGTCCCACTTTTTTTAAATCGCCCGCACCCGCTATGCCTAACACGATGGTAAAAAAAATGACAGGCGCAATTACCATGCGTATCATGTTAATAAACATGTCGCTAATAAGCTTGGCGCCGGGAGCAAATGAAGGAAATAACCAACCAACAATTACTCCTGCAATAATGCCAATGATAACCTGTACATAAAGAACCTTTAAATATTTCATCTATAATTTTCAACTTAGTTGCTGTCTATACCCAATTCAAACAAAAAATCCTTACCTGCAGCTTAAAAAGGTGCAGGGTTACCAGCGCTATGAAACAAAATAGTGGCGATCTTCCACCATTTGAAAACTGTGCCAACGCTACTAATTACCCTGAAAGCTTTTATTACTTTTTTCTTTAATAATTTCCTGCAGCGGTTTTTGATACACTTTGCTTTCAAGCCAGGATAGGATGTCTAAATAAGCAAAGGCACGTGTCTCAAAACGGTTATTTTCAATACTTTTCAGTTTCATTAGCAGCTTCTCAAACTCAGGCCGCAGCTTTCTATAACTAAGGTGAAATGAACTTCTAAGGAACTTAAAAATTTCTTCTTCTACAATACTTAGGTTTTCCATTTTCGCCATAAAACGATAGACCGACTTTATCAGGTATTCAAGTATGTCGAAATTACCGATTTCGTAGTGGGCAATGAGATGCAGGAGCCGGGCATAACATTGAAGGTCGGTACGAAGATCAACCTTCCAGTTAATAATTTTATTTAAATAAGTTATAGTATTATCGTAATCACCACTGCCAAAGTAGAGCGAACTGATTTTATAATAAAAGACAAGTATCCGGTGCCGGTCGAGATATAGCCAATACTCTTTGAGCTTTTGCTCGATATGTGGTACCAATTGCAAGCCTTCCGTAAAAGTACCCTCCATAAAATGCTTATTCAATTTGGCTATGTGGATGTAGACAAAAGATTGTACCCTGTTATTGTCGTTGCCTGTTACCAGATCTGTTTCAGAGAACCGTTCAAACTTATTAAGGTACTCGTTAAATTTCTTACCATTTTTCAAATCAAAATTTGCACTTATGAGATTATGCATTCCTTTTATGTAGTGAGCAGTTTCTATGCGGATCATAAAAGGTTCTTTTTCGAAAAGGTCTACCCACTTCTGCGTGTAACGGTAATACATCAAAAAATCCTGCAGTATAAAACCGAACCAGCTATAGCTTTGAAAAAAGTATAATTTTTCATAAAA
This sequence comes from Chitinophagales bacterium, assembly GCA_038199395.1. Classification (GTDB taxonomy): domain Bacteria; phylum Bacteroidota; class Bacteroidia; order Chitinophagales; family Chitinophagaceae; genus Segetibacter. Next base: position 2,784 of record JBBPZJ010000056.1, on the reverse strand, counting down.
GCCCGTTCCCTGCTCTCCTTCAAACGGAAGTGATTCTTCGAAGTATTGCTTGATTGCGTTGGCATCCTGCTCGTTTCTTGCATGCCCGTGTTTGATGTACCAGCTATAGAGCTTTAGTGCCAGATTTGATAGTTGTGTTATTCTAACCAACCTGCGGGTCGACTGTTCCGCCTCTGATGCCAGCACTTCTGCTCTATCTTCCAAGCTCCTGGTAATGTGAAGCACTTCTATATTTTTTTCGAGGAATAAGGCCTGTGTCATAAAAGTTACCTGGTTATGCTCTTTTGCTGTCTCCTTCAACTTTTCCAGCATTTTTAAACTTTGCATGTACAGCCCCTTATTATATAGCAAGTTTGCATAATCTAATTGCTCGTGTAACTGTATCTGTATATTTTCAGTTGTCTTCAATACTCTAAGGCTTGCCAGAAGCTGTTTGTATAAATGAGCTTTTATATTAGATAATTGCTGTTTTTTAACTGACGGGTTTTTCTTTAGCAGCAACTCCTCATCGTATTCATTCATTTTATCCAAAGCGTCAAAAACCTGAATGATCTTTAGATCTTCTGTCGCAGTGTTTCTTGTAACATACAGTTTAAAATTGCGCTTTTCCGATTTCTCCAGTGTATGGATCAATTGAAACAAGGCATCTGTTGACCGGTTGGGCATCGTAGTATTTTTATTATAAAACTCAATACCAGTAAGGCTTTTAGCAAGAAGCCAGATCAGTTCATTAGTGTAAAAAACATTCAATAATGTTTAAAAATGCTATGTAAAGCAGACTAATTTCGAACGTACTGGTAGTTTTAGTTGTATTCTGTTGATTTATAAAGCTGTTACAAATATAAACTGCCCGCTTTCATCTTTATAAAATTTGATTTATGCAAGGCAGACAGGTCTACATTTTCGACACAACACTCAGAGATGGCGAACAGGTTCCTGGGTGTAAGTTAAATGCTCTTGAAAAAGTAGACCTGGCAAAAAAACTAGAGGATTTGGGTGTAGACATTATTGAAGCGGGCTTTCCTATTTCCAGTCCAGGTGATTTTGAGTCTGTTAACCTGATATCAAAAACCATAAAAAATGCGACTGTTTGCGGACTTTCCCGTGCTGTGCAAAAAGATATTGAGGTTGCAGGAGAAGCACTGAAATACGCAAAAAGACCGCGGATACATACCGGCATAGGCACCTCTGAATATCACATAAAAGGAAAATTTAAGTCTAACCAGGAAGACATTTTACAAAGAGCTATTCAGTGTGTAAAATGGGCAAGAAACTTTACGGACGATGTTGAGTTTTACGCAGAAGATGCAGGCCGGACAGACAACGAATACCTTGCAAGAGTAATTGAAGCCGTTATAAACGCTGGCGCAACTACTGTTAATATTCCTGATACAACTGGTTATTGCCTTCCAGGTCAGTACGGCGATAAAATAGCTTATTTGATTAGCAATGTCTCTAATATAGATAAAGCGGTTATTTCTTGTCATTGCCACAACGATTTGGGATTAGCAACAGCAAATAGCATTGCAGGCGTTATAAGTGGTGCAAGACAAGTCGAGTGTACAATTAACGGTCTCGGCGAAAGAGCAGGTAATACTTCGCTTGAAGAAGTGGTGATGATACTTAAACAACACAGAGAGCTTGCCTTTTATACAAATATTCAAACCAAACTATTAAATCCTTTGAGCCGCCTGGTCTCTGAGACCATGCGCGTGCCGGTTCAGTTAAATAAGGCTATTGTGGGTGCGAATGCTTTTTCCCATTCATCAGGCATTCACCAGGATGGATTTTTGAAAGATGCCACCACTTACGAAACTATCAATCCTGAAGATGTTGGTGCGGATGGAAGTAAAATTGTGTTGACAGCCCGCAGCGGAAGAAGTGCTCTTGCCTACCGTTTCCAAAAACTGGGATTTTCTTTTACTCGCAACGATATAGATGTTCTTTATCAAAATTTCTTACAACTTGCAGATAAAAAGAAAGAGGTAGAAGAAGAGGACTTACAAAAACTGGCTAAACAATACCAGCCTGAAATGTCTGAAGCTATATGAGGTTTATAATATTATGGAAACAGGCTTGTTGCTACTATTAGACTTTGTTGCGTCGCAATCCATTCATCCCGAACAAAACTATTTGGCTTTTATAGGCACGATTAATGAAACGAGGAGTTATGCAAAAGAAAATAGCGGTAATATTAGGAGATGGAATAGGACCTGAAGTAACTCAACAATCTATAAAGGTTTTGGATGCGGTTGCCCGGCAATTCAAACACGATTTTAGATACAATTATGCCTTAATGGGTGCAGATGCAATTGGCAAAACAGGAAGCTTTCTGCCCAATGAAACCCTTGAGGCGTGCCGGAGAAGTGATGCTATTTTATTTGGTGCTGTCGATCAGTCGAAATTTAATAATGATCCCGTCGGTAAAATTAGACTTGAACAGGGATTGCTTAAACTAAGAAAAGAATTAGGACTTTTTGCCACTATCAGACCAATAACCAGCTATCCCTCTTTGCATCATTTATCCCCTTTGAAAAGCAACAGGCTAGAAGGGCTTGACTTTGTTATTTTCCGGGAACTAACCGGTGGAATATACTTCGGCAATAAACGATTGACCGAAGACAGAACACGGGCCTCTGACGATTGCGTTTACCATCGGGATGAAATAGCAAGAGTAGCACACCTTGCTTTCGCCCATGCCAAAAAAAGAAAAAAAGTGCTCACGTTGGTTGATAAAGCCAATGTGCTGGAAACATCGAGACTTTGGAGAGCAGTTGTGCAGGA
>JBBPZJ010000055.1:0-4206 GCA_038199395.1 Chitinophagales bacterium | reverse complement strand
GTTATTTGTACTCTTTCTGCTGCATTCATTTGCGCCACGATTTCCTCACCCTTTGCTATTTGCTGTTCCGGCAACACCAAAATGATTTGCATATCGCTGTAAGCTAGCAGAAACGATTGTATGGTGTATTGCAACAGTGGTTTTCCTTTGAGTAATAAAAATTGTTTGGGAACATCACTTCCCATTCTTTGACCTGAACCTCCTGCTACTATAACCGCATATTTTCTCATTGTACAAAGATGCTTTTAAAACAAATACTCGTATAGTGAATGTATAAAACTTAAAGAGAGCGAGGCATAATTATCTTTGTAATGATCTTTTTGATTGAAATTCTATGTGAAGGGATAATAGGGTTGAAATTATGAAAACGAATACATGAATAAGACTGTCAAAAATATACTATGGAAAAAGCCGCATGAAGGTTTGCAGATGAACGAAATGCGACGCAACGACAACTAATTTAAAAAACAAATGCCGGTGCCAAAATCAATTATTGCCCGATGACAAGTATGCAAAAAAGCCTGTTTATAATTATACTTCTTTTTGTCTTTGTGGCCTGTGCAAAAAAAGATAAACCTGACGATAAGCCGGGCATTCTTACTTTACGGGAAATGAGCGACCTGGCAACAGTAGAATATACTGTGACGAAAGTTATAAAAGCAGCCGACAATAAAACGTGGTTTAAAGTTGGTAACAGAAAAATACTAATGAGCTGCGAGGCTCACATAAAGGCCGGTATAGATATGAGTGCTATAAATAAGAACAACTTTAAAGTATCTGATAAGAGTATCGAGGTAACACTGCCTGAGCCGAAAATTATAAGCATAAGTATACCGGCAGAAGGTATAAAAACAGAATATGAAGAGACTGGTGCATTTAGAGATAAGTTCACATCACAGGATCGTGATAACCTGGCCGCGCAGGCTGAACAGAAAATAAAACAAAGTATAGGCTCGTTGGGAATACTAACGCAGGCTAAAGTAAATACGTCGATGTTTGTTACAAATTTTCTTAAAAAGCTGGGGTATGAAAACATAAGTATTAACTATAACGGCAGCAGATCAGAAAATAAGCCTCAATGAGAAAGTACAGAAGAATCATTATAATCGTTCTTACCATTGTGTTCGCATATTGGTGGTTTACAAGGGTTGTCTTACCCTCGATGAAAAATATTTTTGCTTCCAAAGCCCTTGTAATTGATGAAACGCCGATACTAATAAAGGAGATAAAGTCGATAGGGCAATTGATTACTTACAGTTTGTCGGATGAAGTAGTAGCAGACACCACAATAACAACAAGAGGTTCGGCATTTGTAAATGCTTTTAACAAATTTGTTCCGGTTCTTCCGTCGGCTGACAAACAACTGGTACTGATAGGAAGAGGAAAGATATTGATCGGTACCGACCTTGCCTTATTAACCGATTCAAGTGTTTCGATAAAAAATGACACCGTCAGCATTCATTTACCACCGGTTCAAATTTTAGATGCCATTTTAAATCCTTCAGATTTTGAAACTTTTGTCGAAAAAGGCCCATGGTCGAATGAAGAGGTGATTCTGGTAAAGGCAAAAGCAAGAAGAAAAATGATTGAGCATGCGCTTCAACAAAATATATTACCAAAAGCAGATGCCAAGGCTAAAACAATTATAGAAAATTTTCTTCGCAGCATGGGATATAAAGAAGTTCATTTCCTTTAACTACATTTTTATAAATGAAAATTATTTTCTTCTATTACTTGCAAATGGGTTTTACTTATTTTATCTTCACTTTACGCACGTAAAATTGTCAATCGTCTCTGCACTGGCTTTACTCTTCATTTTTCTTGAAAAATTATTTTTTAATCACTAAATAATAAGGAGGCTATTATGTTTGCCCGTCTTACTTTCATCAAAACTTCTCCCGAAAGTGCTGATGACATAATAAAAATTTACAATGAAGAAATTGTACCGGTTGTCAGATCTCAAAGAGGAAATATTGGTTGTTGGTTACTGGAACCTACCAGCGACGATGATGATTACATCTCTCTCACCGAATGGAATTCATCTGCTGATGCAGATGCTTATGAAGCCTCCGGTATTTACCGAAAGTTGGTAGATAAGGTAAAAGATTATTATACGGCAAAGCCAGTTTTAAAAACTTACAATGTTGCTGAAAGCAAGTTAACCTTTGCTACTAATCAGTAAAAAAAATTTTTTTTGTGTACAATTTTACAGACCCTGATAATCCCGTTTGTTAGGGTCTGATTTTTGGTCAATGTGCTTCATATTCTTTAGATATTAACGTTCGATAAGCAGATACAAAAGCCTCTTACGAAAATGCAACTTGACACTCTTCGATTCTCTTAAAGGATCCTGCGCCCGTATTTTTCCTTTTTTTCCAAACTACAATTCCCAGGCCTTACTCCAACACCTCCAACACTGTTTCATACAACACCTCAGCACCTAAAGCTAAATCTTCATAAGAAGCGAATTCAAGAGGATTGTGACTAATGCCGTCTTTGCAGCGCACGAAGATCATTGCATAGTCAGTAGCATAACTTAAAGCCATGGCATCGTGAAAAGGTCCGCTCATTAGTTCGGGAGCATCAAGGTTGAGGCTATTGCATTGACGGTGAATGATCTCTTTCAGCCAATCTGCACAATACCTCGGTTCGCTGTTCCAGTCCTGGGTTATTTCGTATGCGAGGCCATGTTTTTCACAAATGCCTTCTATCTGCTTGCGCAACTGCGCTTCATAGTGGTTTCGCCGGTCAATATCTATATCACGAAGGTCAATTGTAAAAGTTACTTCATCTGGTATTATATTACGACTGGCGGGAAAAACATTAATGGTGCCGACCGTACCTACAGTAGGCGCATCGGATATTTGAGTAGCAATGTGGCGAAGTGCAAGAATGATTTCTGCAGCACCGACCAGAGCGTCTTGTCTAATAGGCATAGGCACCGATCCGGCATGACCAGCCATTCCCTTGAGCTTTACCGTAAGCCATAAAGGTCCGGAAATACCTGAAACAACACCGATGGGTTTATGGGCAAGATCAAGCACGGGCCCTTGCTCTATATGCAGCTCGATAAAGCAATGAATGCTCCCCGAAGCATACTCGCTCTCCTTGAACTTCTGCGGGTCGCATCCGAAGTCTATAAGTGCCTGCCTCCGGGTGATGCCATCCTTGTCTGTACGGTCCAGTTCACCTTCTTCGAGCTTTCCCAGTATGCCACGACTGCCAAACAATCCTTTGTTGAAACGCCACCCTTCTTCATCGGCAAAGGAAACAACTTCTATGGTTCGTTGTGGTTTTATGCCTTGTTCAAAAAGGGTCGTAACGGCTTCAATTGCGCAAAGCACTCCGGCAACACCATCGAAGCGCCCACCATAGGGCTGGCTATCGAGATGAGAACCGATCATCAACACCGGCAGTTGAGGGTCAATTCCTTCCAATCGTCCTATCAGGTTGCCGAAGTTATCTAGTCGTGTAGTCATACCTCCTGCATGCATCCATGACGATGCAAGTTCAAACGCTTGTTTTTCTGTTACGGTCATGGTCGGCCTGTTTGTTCCGGTTTCACCCATTTTGCCAATTAGGCTCATTGCTTCAAAATGTTGTTGGAGGCGTGTGAGGTTAATGGTCATGACTATTTTTAATTTTTAAAGTGGAAGGTAATAGAACACCGAGTTTTATAATTAAACTTTGTAGTAACAATCTTTTCAGTTTTAAAGAACATTCCATTATAAATTCTATCGGTTCCGATGCGAAAGTTATGAATTATGAGTGAACCTGAAATTTCATCGCATTACACTATACGAAAATTAGGATGTCTCTTCTTTTATAAAATAAGCTTCTTCGTTAGCGAGGCAAAGAAAAGGTTCATTGATCTATGTTTTCACATGCATATGTGATTGCCAAATATTACCTCCGAAATTAGCTTTGCATTAAACTACTGTTATGAGAAATATTGATATTATTGCTTTGATTGTTTCCGTTATTGTCGCTTCGATTATGTCAATAATTACCGTTCGTAAATCATCTATTGTGGTAAGACCGATGGCGGCTTTTTTAATATTTTTTGGCCCGCTACTATATTGGTTCATTTGGGTTTTCATATCGGCCTTATTAATTAATTTTAATGCAATAAAAAACATGAAGAAAGGAAGTTTTACATACGACTTCCGCTACTATTCTCTTATGCTAATGGCAGTAGTAATTATT
>JBBPZJ010000054.1:0-2114 GCA_038199395.1 Chitinophagales bacterium | reverse complement strand
TCGGAAATAATTTCACAAAGCGGTTTATAAAAGCCTGAACCAGAGGTGTGGCGTGAGTATCAGAATTATCCCAATTGGTTGGATGGCCGATAATCACTTTCTCCACCTCTTCTTTCTTGAAATATTCGGTCAGGAAGTGCTCAAGTTCTTTTGTATGAATGCCGGCAAGACCCGATGCAATTATTTTTAAAGGATCAGTAACGGCAAGACCGGTTCTCTTAGATCCGTAATCTATAGACATTATTCTTGGCAAAAAGATAGATATTATAAGTGATGAATGAGAGCGATGCCTTATTTAAGGAAGATGTCGGCTAAAACAAAACAGGCAAAGACAACGCTTGCTACACCATTTGCAGTCATAAAAGCCAGGTTCACCTTTCTCAGATCGTCCGGCTTTACAATGGAGTGTTGATAAATTAACATCCCCACAAATACTACAACTCCTGTCCAGTACAACAAACCAAAAGGCGCCAAAAAACCGGCGCTGATTACCAAACCGGCACTGAGAAGATGCAGCAGCTCTGAAACATGAAGCGCTTTTTTCTTACCCAAAGTGGAGGGAATAGAAAATAAATTTTGAGAAAGATCGAAGTCAACATCCTGCAAGGCATAAATGATATCGAAACCACTGACCCAAAAAAGAACAGCAAGTGAAAACAGTACAGGCAAAATATCAAATCGTCCGGTAACTGCAAGATAAGCACCAATTGGGGCCAATGATAAACCTAAGCCCAGGACCAAATGACAAAGGGCAGTAAATCTTTTAGTATAGCTATAAAACAAGATAACAAATAGTGCAACGGGACTTAAGAAAAAACAAATTCTATTAATAAAGCCGGTACAAATGATAAACGTTATGCAGTTGATAATTACAAATACAAGAGCACTGTTCGCAGAAATAATTCCTGCGGGTATCTCGCGAATAGCGGTGCGGGGATTCTTTGCATCAAAATTTTTATCAAGATAACGATTAAAGGCCATTGCAGCACTTCGCGCAGTTATCATACATAATATGACAAGAAGAAACCTGACCGCTACTTCCCCAAATGTTGTCGGCAGACCACCGGAGGGACTCGCTGAAACAAAGTCATGATTAGTTAGAGAAAAAAAAACTGTTATTTGTTTAAATGCTCTTATTCCCAGAAAAAAACCAATTAACGCAAAAGGCATTGCAAAGATGGTATGTGAAAATTTGACAAGGGAGAGGTAATTTTTTACGGAGGTCATGTTACGCTTATTGTTGGCTACTCTGATGCAAAAATACAAAAGACCCGAGATAACAATATGGAAATTTCAGTTAGATGCCATCCTGTTCGCACCAAAGGAGGCACATAAAAATAGCCCCTTTGCGAAAGGGGCTATTGAACTGATATCTTACAACAATTATTTTTTTGCGTAACGCTTTTTAAATTTATCAATACGACCTGCAGTATCTACAAGCATATTTTTACCGGTATAAAAAGGGTGAGAAGTATTAGATATCTCCAGTTTGATCACCGGGTATTCGTTACCATCTTCCCATTTTACAGTTTCTTTTGAGTTGGCTGTAGAACGGCTTAAAAAGCTATGACCATTACTCATGTCTTTAAAAACTACTAAACGATAATTTGCGGGATGGATACCTTGTTTCATAATAAATGTATTGATACTTTGAGGCCGTTGTTTATTCCTGGATTTATTGCGGCTGCTTTTTTTAATTTCGACGTGCGAAATTATGGATTTACTATTTCTCCTCCAAAAGAAATTAATAGCAAAATAAACATTTACTTCTCTTTAAGATTTCATGTTCACGTACTGTAAAGCGATCCCAAAATTACTATTCTTGCACAAAGAAATTACTTCCTGAAGATCGTCAATTTTTTTCGCTGTCACCCTTATAACGTCATCCATTATTTGTGATTGCACCTTTAATCCACCGTCTTTTATTGCTTTCACAATTTTCTTGGCATCTTCCTGCTTTATTCCATTTCTTACGGGAACCTCCTTTTTTACCACTTTTCCACTGGGGAAATGTTCAATGCTAAAATCAAAAGCCTCAGGAGAAATACCTTGCTTCATGCTACGACTTAGAATTACGTCTGTTATCTGGCTGAGCTTCATTTCACTTTCAGCCT
>JBBPZJ010000053.1:0-2571 GCA_038199395.1 Chitinophagales bacterium | reverse complement strand
TTTAACCAGCATGTTACACACATCTGCAGAACGTCATTTAGATGCCCTTGATATTTATGTAGCTATCGTTTTACTCATATTGTTTTTTGCCAGTACTTACTTTTTTTTAAAAGGCGACAAGGCGGTTATTACCGAGGATCAGTCGGCAGGAAAGACTGCTCCTTCATGGTCTCTTAGTTTAACACTGGTTGTATTAGCTGTGGCAGGGGCAGGCGCAGCTTTCGTTTCTGACTGGTTTGTTGAAGCACTTCAACCTGCCATGAAATCTCTCGGTATCAACGAGACATTTGCAGGTCTTGTAATTGTGGCTATCGCTGGTAATGCTATTGAAAACCTGGTGGGCATACAACTGGCCCTTCGCAATCAAACTGATTATGCAGTAAGTGTTATAATGAACAGTTCTTTACAAATTGCGCTCGGATTGTTTCCATTGCTGGTGTTGCTTTCATATATTTTGGGCGGCGCGATTTTATCGTTTGTGTTAACGCCCATGTTGCTTGCATGTCTGGCCCTGGCCGTAATAGTAAGTGCATTTATTGTTTTTGACGGTGAGGTGATATGGCTGGAAGGTTTAGCGCTGGTCGGTTTGTACAGCCTGATTGCGGCAGCCTTTTGGTGGGGGTAAGTTTTTTTATAAAAAAGCTTCAGGTAAATATTCATTCTTCCGAATTGATCACTTGTCTGAGGTTGTCCAGTGATTGTAAAAATTGCTCTTCTGTATTTGGCATATAAACAAGCGTTATCTGCAAATCGAGGTAAAGATGGCTTTTAGATCTTTGGTCACATTTTTTATTTCCTGACAAAGAACCTATGGTTTCGATTTTCGAATAGGTTGGGATCGCCTTATTGAAAAAATTTTCATAGTCATTTCTCATTTTTATAATAACACTATCATATTTAGCAGATACATTTTTTTCAGAAGCTAATTCTAACAGCTCAATAAATTTTGAATAGATGCTTGTGGTGCTTCTATATTTAAAAACGGAACGGGTGGTTAAAAATTTATATGAAACAGACCCTTTTTTACCTATCACAATTGGATTAAAAGAATGAATTTGCCAGCCTTTTTCGGTGGCGTGTACTCATAATCAATCCTGCGATTTTCATTCGACTCAACATCAACTCTCACGGCTTGTATTTGCAATGTTTTTCTTGTTCCGATTAATACGTCATCCATTTGCGCAGCCAAGCTGTACCATATGAAAGAGGAAAAAATAAAACAAACAGTTTTTTTCACTACTTATAAAAATTATTGTAAAATATCGACTATAAGAGGCACAGGCAACGTTATTAATCTTTCTCACAACACCCTTTTGCAATAGAAATGGAAGTTTACTGGATTAGAAGCAATAGTAAGTATGTTTAGTTTCGAACAAGAATATAAAACTTTTTTAAAGAGTCAGCAGATCAATTACAAGGACAACTGTAACTCCTACAAACTTCTCGACTTTACATTGATCAACTTGGTTAATAATAGAAATCTGTATGTAGATGTGAAGGAAAAGCGGCAAGTAATCAATACCAGAAATTGGCCTTCGATAGATGCTAATAATGAAAAATTTACTTTTATTATGGATGATCTTGCTGCAAGAAAAGTTTTTGCCTATGCCCCTTATTCCGGCCTCATCATTAGGGATAACATTACAACTACTTATTATTGGTATTCCATTATCGATTTAGGATTAATGCCAAAAATCAGGGTTAACAGGGCCATTGAAAAATACCGTTTGCAATACAAGGGGAAGTGGATCGTGGATTTTAGAAATGCTGCGAGCGCAAATTCGTTGGAAGATCTCTCTAAGATAATACTACAATATGCAGAAGCTATTGTACAAATGTGTACAGAATTTATACCTTGCTATGGTAATTATCATAATGAAAAACTTAGTATTGAGGGAGAAATTAGAAACCAGGGTCATTGGGATACTGATGTAAAAGAAACAAGATGAGAAAAAAAACTGAGACGAGTGAGTTTGGAACAAAGGGCCGGATAAGCCATGATTCTTCAAAATTTTATAATTCAAATCTTTATAAAGGGTTGAATGGCCATGACAAAGACCAATCTGTAGAATGCGGTGAAGTTCCGGCTGAATTATTAAATTCCATTATTCACGGTAGCAGTGAGAATATGGAATTGTTGCCTGACAACTCTGTACACCTTATGATTACCTCTCCACCCTACAACGTTTCAAAAGAATACGATGAGGATCTTACATTAGAGCAATATGTGGCCTTATTAAAAAAAGTAGCAGCTGAGACCTATCGGGTGCTGGTCAACGGGGGAAGAGCATGTATCAATATAGCAAATGTCGGACGTAAGCCTTACATTCCTTTATCCCATCACATATCAGCATTTATGGCGGAGCTGGGGTTTAAGATGAGGGGTGAAATAATTTGGAACAAAGGGGCCAGCGCCAGCCCCTCAACAGCTTGGGGAAGTTGGATGAGTGCCTCTAATCCCACATTGAGAGACATACATGAATATGTGTTAGTTTTCACTAAAGGCGATTATAAAAGGGATGGCAAAGGAAAAGTGAAAACAATCACACGCGATCAATTTATGGAATGGAC
>JBBPZJ010000052.1:0-8252 GCA_038199395.1 Chitinophagales bacterium | reverse complement strand
TTTACCGGTACGCCCATTTTTGAGGATAACGCTAACTATACCCAGGTGGATGGTGAAGAAGGTTCGTACAGAACAACCAAAGACATTTTCGTGAAGCAGTTACATGCTTATACCATTACACATGCTATTGAAGACCACAACGTATTGCGTTTTCATATCGAGTATTTTAAAGGAGAAGGCAGCTATAAACCAAAACCCGGCGAAGCCATCGCTCAAAAAGCGGTTGTAGAAGCCATACTTGCCAAGCATGAGGCAGCTACCAATTCCCGGCGCTTCAATGCAGTATTGGCAACGGCTTCTATTAATGATGCCATTGCTTACTATAACCTGTTTAAAGAAATACAAGCACAGCGAAAGGCAGCAGATGAAAATTTTGCACCCTTAAACATTGCCTGTGTATTTTCTCCACCTGCCGAAGGCAATAAAGATGTGCAGCAGATACAGGAAGACCTGCCACAGGAAAAGCAAGACAACGCACAAAAACCGGAAGAGAAACAAATTGCCTTAAAATCTATCATCAACGATTATAACGAACAGTATAAAACCAATCATACTGTCGGTGAGTTTGACCTGTATTACCAGGATGTGCAGCAACGCATCAAAGACCAGAAATATACCAATGCCGATTACCCGCATGCTAACAAAATAGATGTAACCATCGTGGTGGATATGCTGTTAACGGGTTTCGACAGTAAATACCTGAATACACTGTATGTAGATAAAAACCTGAAGTATCATGGCCTGATACAGGCATTCAGCCGTACCAACCGTATTTTAAACGATAGCAAGCCTTATGGCAACATACTCGATTTTCGCCAGCAGCAGGCGGCTGTAGACGAAGCCATTGCTTTATTCTCCGGCGAAGACGCGGGCAAGGCTAAAGAAATTTGGCTGGTTGACCCTGCGCCGGTAGTGATTGGTAAATATGAGAAAGCGGTGGCTTCCCTTGACACCTTTATGCAAAGCCATGGGCTGCCATGCAAGCCGGAAGAAATCAACAACCTGAAAGGTGATGCCGCCCGTGCCGAATTTATCAATCGCTTTAAAGAAGTGCAAAGGCTGAAGACACAGTTGGACCAATACACCGACCTGGAGCCAGACAACATAAAAAAGATTGAAAAGCTGCTGCCGGAAGAACAATTACGTTCCTTTAAAAGCGCTTATATAGAAACGGCCAAACGGTTAAAAGAAAAACAAACCAAAGAAGGTGATAATGTTGACCCCGAAGTGCAGCAACTTGATTTTGAATTTGTATTGTTTGCTTCGGCGCTCATAGATTACGATTACATCATGGGGCTGATTGCCCGGTACACCCAACGCACACCTTCCAAAGAAAAAATGACAAAGGAGCAACTGATTAACCTGCTTAGCAGTAGCGCCAACCTGATGGAAGAGCGGGAGGATATTGTGGCATACATTGAAAGCCTGGAAGTGGGTAAGGCCCTCTCCGAAAACAACATACGCCACGGTTACCAAAACTTTAAGACGGAAAAATCTGCCAAAGAGCTATCGGCTATTGCAGAAAAACACAGATTGCAAACCGAAGCATTAAAAAGCTTTGTAGATGGCATAATAAGCCGGATGATATTTGACGGCGAACAACTGAATGACCTGTTAGCACCATTAGACTTAGGCTGGAAAGACCGGGCAAAGAAAGAACTGGCATTAATGGAAGATGTAGCACCACTATTAAAAAAACTGGCCCAGGGAGGTGAAATCTCCGGGCTGTCTGCTTATGAGTAAAGAAGAGAAAAATAAGATGGTGCCTAAGTTGCGGTTTCCTGAATTTAAGGATAGTGGGGACTGGGAAGATGCACCATTGGAAAGTCTTTGTTCAAACGTTGCTTCTGGCAAAGACAGAATTGATATAAGTGGCGACTATGACCTATACGGTTCGACTGGAATTATTGGAAAAACAAATGATTGCTCTTATGAAGGTGATTACATATTGGTAGCAAGAGTTGGAGCAAACGCAGGACTTTTAACAAGAACAAACGGGAAATTTGGCGTTACAGACAATACACTTGTAATTTTTCTAAAGCCTACTGAAAACATCGACTTTATATATTCAACACTCGAAAGGTTTGGTCTTAATAAATTAGTATTTGGTTCAGGACAACCTTTGATTACTGGTGGGCAATTAAAAAATCTCATTGTTCTTTTTCCGAAACCCAAAGAACAACAAAAAATAGCCGATTGCCTTTCTTCATTAGACGAATTCATTACTGCACAAAACCAAAAATTCGAAGCACTCAAAGCCCATAAAAAAGGGCTGATGCAACAGCTATTTCCCGTCGAAGGTGAAACAGTGCCTCAATTGCGTTTTGCGGAGTTTAGGGATAGTGGGGAGTGGGAGGAAGGAGAAGTTGCCGACTTAGCTGATACCGTCATGGGGAATGCATTTAAAAGTAGCGACTTTGTAGAAGAGGGAGTACAACTTGTAAGAATGGGGAATTTATATCAAGGTGAACTAAATTTAGATAGAACTCCTGTTTTTTTACCTATAAATTTTGACGAAGAACATTCAAGATTTTTGGTGAAGCCATTAGATTTATTGATGTCTATGACAGGTACTGTTGGTAAAAGAGATTACGGGTTTATTGTTCAAATTCCCGAAGATTGCACTTTGTTGTTACTTAATCAACGAGTAGTAAAAATAGTACCCAAAGAAAATTGTATTAAAGAATTCATTTTACAGCTACTTAAGAGTGATGACTTTTTAAAACAACTTTATTCTCGTCCCGGAGGGACAAAGCAAGCCAACTTATCTGTCCAACAATTAATAAAGATAACAATTAAATTTCCTAAACCTAAAGAACAACAAAAAATCGCCGACTGCCTTTCTTCATTAGATGTATTAATCACAGCACAAGCAGAAAAAATAGAAGCACTCAAAGTTCATAAAAAAGGATTGATGGAGGGGTTGTTTCCGCAGGTGTCTGAACTGTGACTAATTGTGAAATAAAATGATTTTTGTGATAAACTAAGAAGTCGCCAGTAATGAAAGTAATAGATAATATACTTACACAGCTTGAAGAGTGCCTGACATCAAACGCATTCAGAGAATTGGAAACAGACAAGATTGAACTTAAAGATCTTTCTGGTGGCGACGATTGGAAAGAATTGTATAAATCCGCTTGTGCATTTCTAAATACACAAGGTGGAATGATAATAATTGGAGTGAAGGAGAAACATGATAAATCTGCCTATCAGCTTAACGGTTTCCGGGCTGACAATGAAAATAAATTAAAAGAGCTTCCTAAACAGTTTACTGATGATACTGGCCAACCGGTTGACCTTAGCAATTATATCAGACCCGATCTTTTTGAAATCCGGGATTTTATGACGGAAAGAGTTTGTATTGTGTATATAGAGAAACTTCCTGAAGATAAAAAGTATGTTATGTTTAATGGAACCGCCTATGAGAGAAAGCTGACCGGCGACCATAAAATAAATAAAGAGAATGTAGAGAAACAGAAAGAAATTAGAGTTGAACTTGAGACAGTAAGAGAGCTTCGCCATGTCGAAAATGCTACGTTAGAAGATTTGGATATTGACAAATTGAATGATTTCATTCAGCGGCTAAATCAGGGCATGAAGGTTGAAACTTTAAAGCCCGATATTCAGGCCGCACACGCATTTTTGGCTGGGAGAAAATTTGTAATTAATAACCGGCCTACATTTCTTGGAATGCTTGTGTGCGGAAGAAACATTTATGACTTTGTCGAAAGCCGTTGTCAGGTTGACTGTTTTGTAACAAGTGAAATTCAAATTGCAAGCAATAAAAAAATTTTCAAAGACAATATTATTCCGTTGCTCGAAAGCAGCATTGGTTTTGTGTTTTCGAATATAGCAACAGGTATCAGTGCTGCAAAAGGCGGAACTACTGTTTTCGAATATCCCGAACGATTGATTCGTGAAACCGTAAACAACGCACTGGCGCACCGGGACTATAGTGTAAACAAATTTGTCAATATTACGATCCATCCAAACAAACAAATTGAAATCAGAAATCCAGGTAAATTTCGTCAGGAACAAATCATGCAAATCAATGGAGAGATTCCAGTTCGCAGAATAATACCAATACCAAAAGCCCATAATCCACGACTTGCTGATGTGCTTAAAACATTTGACCGCTGGGAAGGTAAAGGTTGGGGCATGTCTTCATTAACCAATATGGCATTAGAGAACCAGGTGGACTTACCTTATTACATTCTTTATGCAGAGCAGGATGTTGGTCTCTTCATACCCAAAGGAAAAGTTTTAGATGACGAAATGGAATGGTGGATAAAAAGTTTTGAGGGATACATTTACAAAAAGGCAAATGGTCGTGAGTTGAATGAAGAGCAATTGACGGCACTTGCCTGCTTCTTTAAATCAGAAAGAATGAACAAGGTAGAGAGATACACCATTGCGTTAACTCCTGACAATAATCATTTCGCAGTTATTGCTGATATGGAAACCTGGGGATTGATTCAAAAGCATCCTGCCAGTCCTCAATTGTATCCCATCTACATTGTTGACAGAGCATTGATAAAATTTGATTTCATTGACGAACTGCGTTTACTTTTTGGAGGAAGCTATGACAACTTAAAATCAGAGGTCAAGGAAATTCTTAATGTAATCTATCACTTCAATCATTTTGGCAAATTAATTAAGGACCCAAATGCATCGCAGGTTGGCAACTTTTTGTTTTTCCGAAAGCACCAGGTTGTAACAGATGTTGAAGTGTTTAATGAGTTTAAAAGAAAAATCAGGCGGACTGTAAATACCTTGACGAAAAATGAGTTCTTGCTTAAAAGTGGAGAAGGACCAAAAACAAGTCATATTCTCAATCAAAATTTCAAAAGAACAAATTCTCTGTTTGACTGATGTAAGCCCAAAAAGATCTTTTTAATTTACTCTTCTTATCAATATGACAGCTATAGATCAACAACAACTAGGCAAAACACTATGGGCCATAGCAGATGATTTGCGAGGCGCTATGAATGCAGATGACTTTCGGGATTACATGCTGTCTTTCCTGTTTCTACGTTATTTATCCGACAACTACGAAGCAGCCGCCAAAAAAGAGTTAGGCTCCGATTATCCCATATTGGAGACAGAGGATAAGCGTACACCTTTGTCGGTATGGTACGACGCAAACATCGCAGATAATGAAGAGTTTGAGAAGCAGATGCGCCGCAAAGTGCATTATGTTATAGAGCCAGATCACCTTTGGAGCAGTATAGCCGAAATGGCCCGCAAACAGGATGGTGAGTTATTACACACCATTCAAAATGGTTTTAAATATATAGAAAACAAGTCTTTTGAAAGTAGCTTCCAGGGCTTGTTCTCTGAGATCAACCTCGACTCTGAAAAGCTGGGCAGAAATTATACTGACCGTAATGCAAGACTCTGCACCATTATCCAGAAAATTGCAGAAGGCATTTCTAAGTTTTCTACCAGCAGCGACATTTTGGGCGATGCTTACGAATACCTGATTGGTCAGTTTGCAGCAGGTTCCGGCAAAAAAGCGGGTGAGTTTTATACTCCGCAGCAGCTTTCTACCATTCTCTCCGGAATCGTAACGCTCGACAGCCAAAACCCGGCTTTGGGTAAAAAGAAAAAGCTCAACAAAGTATTGGATATCGCCTGTGGTTCCGGTTCGTTGCTCTTAAATGTTCGTAGCCAATTGGGCCCTCATGGCATCGGTAAAATTTACGGCCAGGAAAAAAACATCACTACTTACAACCTTGCTCGCATGAACATGCTGCTGCATGGCATGAAGGATACGGAATTTGAAATACACCATGGCGACTCCTTACAGAACGATTGGGCTATTTTGAATGAAATGAACCCTGCGAAGAAGATGGAATTTGATGCGGTTGTAGCTAACCCGCCATTTAGCTATGCTGGGAACCGTCTGAAGTACTGGGTGAAGATTTTCGTTTTAAAAGCTATGGTCTTGCACCCAAGTCAGCCGCAGATTTCGCATTCTTATTACATGGCTTTCACTTTTTAGGTAAGGAAGGAACGATGGCGATTATTCTGCCGCATGGCGTTTTGTTTCGTGGCGGTGCAGAGGAGCGCATTCGCACCAAGCTGTTAAAAGACGGCAACATTGATACAGTGATTGGTCTACCGGCCAACCTGTTTTTCTCAACCGGAATTCCCGTATGTATTCTTGTATTGAAGAAGTGCAAAAAGTTCGATGACGTATTGTTTATAAATGCCAGTGAACATTATGAAAAGGGTAAGCGTCAAAACCGTTTAAGAGATGGAGAAGAAGGTGAACCGAATGATATTCGCAAAATTGTTGAAAGCTATCAATATCGAAAAGAAGAAGATCGTTATTCCCGACGCGTGGCAATGGAAGAGATTGAGAAAAACGATTATAACTTAAATATTTCACGGTATGTGTCGACTTCAATTACAGCAGAAATGGTTGACTTAAATGATGTAAATAAAAAACTAATTGAAATAGAAGAAACCATCAATAAGTCAAGAAACACCCATAACCAGTTTTTAAAAGAGCTGGGGTTGTCACCTATTTAATCTTTAGCAGTTGCTTGTGTTGTCTCCTGCAACTGTATCACACCCACACATCACATTTTATGCTTCCGGCATGACTTTAATAATATCTTTGTTTATATAATCAACTATGGTTCTAACATTTAAAATTGACCTGGCAAAAATTACAAAACCACCTGTATGGCGGCGGGTAACAGTTCCTGCTAACTTCACCTTCGACGATTTTCACTATGTCATTCAATGGGCCTTTGGCTGGACCAATTCGCATCTCCATTATTTTTCTCACAAACCAGAGGGATTAGATGTAGTGATCGGTGATCCCGCAGACCATGAATGGAACGAGGTCATGGACAGCACGAAGATAAAGCTATCGAAAGTGTTTACTTTAGCAGGGCAGCGCTTCTATTATGTTTACGACTTTGGCGATGATTGGGTTCACAAAATCAAACTGGAAGAAATGGATACGGGACAAGCTAAACGAGCTGATTGCGTTGCAGGCAAAGGAGCCTGTCCTCCTGAAGATTGCGGTGGACCCTGGGGATACGAAGAATTTAAAAAAATAATGGCAAACCCTGGTCATCCCGATTATGAAGATACGAGTGTGTGGGCCGGGGTGGGAGAAGGCCAACAATGGGACGCTGCTGCTTTTGATATTGAATCAGCTAAAGAGTCAGTTAGAACGGTGGGCAAATTTTAATTGAGGGGTATGTGGAATGGATTAAACAGGTATTCCGGCAAAAAATTAAATAACAGCTTTATTTTCAAAATATTATTTTATGTAAGAGGTAAAAGACTTGCGCAAAACAGTAATTGAATATATGCAGGCTGCTGATGAAAAAGTTGTAAGGATGGTACATGCTATGCTTGAAGTGAATGCCGAAGAAGGTCCGTGGACTCAAATGCCGGATGAAGTAAAAGCAGATATGGAAGCTGCTCTGCAGGAACCGGAAAGAGGAGAAGGAATGAGCCACGACGAGGTGAAGAATAAATACAGCCAACGGTTTACAAAATAATATGGTTACCGGGGGCTTTAAAAACTTACATCTCAACTATTCTGTACCTGGAAACAGCGTAGACGGAAAAGGAAATAAAAACTTTTATTGACATGCAGGCTGCCAAAAAAATATTCAAATTCCTGCTAATCCCAATAATCCTACAAACCATGGTTTAGACAATTTGCTTAAACTTTTCCACCAGTTGCTTTGCCTTTTCTTCGCCTTCCCCAGACAGATATAGGGACTTTGCTTTGTAAGAAAAGTCTATCAGACCCTGTTCTTTCAACTCGTCAAGAATAGTAAAATCGTAGCCTTTCCATGCTCGATAGACTTCATCACCTTTTTCTTTCCACGCCGTTAGGTATATAAGCGCAAGGGCCAGTTCGTTCATCAGTTTGTTTGCATCATTATTTTCCATTTTGGCATTGTTGAGGGTTGAATGTTTATGATTGTGACCGAAACTACAAAATTTTTTTAAGCAACTCCTCGCCCCTTTGTGCTCTAATTCAGAATAGATAAACTTCTTATAATCGTACCATAGAGGAATTGAAATTTGCACGCAAAGCCGCAAAGGAATACAACGCCAAGTACTTATAATCGTACCCTAGAGGAATTGAAATATAAAAGTGACCTGATATTTTGCAGCGAGCGTCATAACTTATAATCGTACCATAGAGGGAATTGGAATTGGTTTTTGTGAACAGCATGAGTGATCTGTTTCATGCTTATAATCGTACCATAGAG
>JBBPZJ010000051.1:0-9195 GCA_038199395.1 Chitinophagales bacterium | reverse complement strand
TATTCGGCAGTGCACAAATTCACCCTGTGTGAAGTATAAAAGATAAGTGCTAATTGAATACCGCTAAGAAGAAAAAACAAATACAATCGTTTGTAATGGCCTTTTAGAATGTATGAAATATTAAAAAAAACATGAGCAACGCTAAATAGAAAACTAAAAGATGAACGGAATGCGTCGCAACAATGTTTCCAGCAGAACAAATGCTTGTACCAAAAACTTACTCCCTGAATTCTGATAATAATGAATCCATATCCAATGCTTCTGTAACCATTTGCAGATTACCCTGGTCGTCCAAAGGCCATTGTTCTTTCGGTTTATCCCAATACAATTCTACACCATTACCATCGGGATCGTTTAAATAAAGTGCTTCAGAAACACCATGATCTGCAGCGCCGGAAAGAGGATAATTTGCTGCAGCAAGCCTTTTTAAAATAACAGCAAGATCTTTTCTTTCAGGATAAAGAATTGCCGTGTGGTATAATCCGATCGAGTTAACCGGAGCGGGAGCGGCGTTTTTACTATGCCATGTGTTTAAACCAATATGGTGATAATAACCTCCTGCAGAAACAAAAACAGCCGACTTGCCATACCATTGCAAATTCGAAAACCTAACAGATCGTGATAAAAAGCAAGAGCCTTGTCAAGATCGGAAACCTTTAAATGAATATGGCCTATTCTTGTATTAGCCGGAACTGCGTAAGACATAAAAAAGGTTTTTAAACTAAAAAGCCATCCTGCAACAGAACGGCTTTAAAAATTTTTGACTTCATATATTAATTCTCTTTGTCGATTGTAAGAGCTGCAGATAAATATTCTGCATTCAACCTCGCAATGTTGGTTATGCGTATTTCTTTGGGACAGGCTGCTTCGCAAGCTCCAATGTTCGTACAAGCGCCAAATCCTTCCTTATCCATTTGAGCTACCATGTTAATTGCACGGGTTTTTCTTTCAGGTTCGCCCTGTGGCAATAATGCCAGGTGAGAAACTTTAGCTGATACAAACAGCATAGCCGAAGCATTTTTACAGGCAGCAACGCAAGCACCACAAGCGATACATGCTGCAGCAGCAAACGACTTGTCTGCGTTGTCTTTATTAATTGGTATGGCATTACCATCAACCGCATTACCTGTATTTACACTAATGTAACCACCGGACTGTATTATGCGATCAAATGCAGAACGGTCAGTTACGAGGTCTTTAACGACAGGGAAAGCATTTGCTCTCCATGGTTCTACGACTATAGTTTCTCCATCTTTAAATGCCCTCATGTGTAACTGGCAAACTGTGGTTGCTTTCCATGGTCCGTGTGGTTTGCCGTTGATATACATAGAGCAGGAGCCACAAATACCTTCGCGGCAGTCGTGGTCAAAGGCTATGGGATCTTTTCCTTCAGTTATCAGGCTTTCATTTAAAACATCAATCATTTCGAGGAATGACATTTCAGAAGAAATATCTTTTACCTGGTAAGTTTCAAAACCCCCTTTAGCCGTTGCGTTTTTCTGACGCCATACTTTTAGGGTCAGATTCATATTGTAGTGTTCCATAAAAGACTTAATTAGTCAATTTGAAAATTTGAAAATTTGAAAATGCAAGCAAAGCAAACCAACAAAATTTACTTAACCAGCTTTGTTGTGGAAATGATTTTAGACAAAATCCGGTTTATCTCATCCAATTGATCTTTAAGCTTCTTATCGAACTTATAAGACTCACTCCTTTCGCATAATATTAACCAATACAATGATTCACTGGCTTCTTTTGCTGCAATCTTCATTTTATGAATAAAATCAGCTTTGCTTTCAGCATTTTGAGCTTCAAAAATATTAGCTCCGATTGACGTTGCTGAACGTAACAACTGCTTAGATATAACATACTTTCTATCTTGTTCAAGAACTTCGCAATATTTAATTATTGCTAAAGAAAAATCGATTGATTTATCTACAATAACGTTTTCCTTATCACTCCTCATAACTTAAAATTTGAAGTTGTCGCTATTAATTTTCAAATTAACACATTTTCAAATTTTCAAATTATTTGTATGACCGAGCGGTTGGCTTCACCACATCGTACTTTAACTCTTCCTGGTGAAGGTTCCAGTTATGATCCCCGTTGTATTCCCAGGCTGCAACGTACTTGAAGTTTTCATCGTCGCGCAATGCTTCGCCCTCTTCTGTTTGGTGCTCTTCCCTGAAGTGCCCGCCACAGCTTTCTTCCCGTTGAAGTGCGTCAATGCACATCAGTTCGCCCAATTCGATAAAGTCTGCTACACGACCGGCTTTATCTAATTCAAAATTCATTTCATTTATTTCGCCTGGTATTCTTACATCGCTCCAAAAAGCCTGTTTTAACTGTCTTATTTCTTCAATAGCTTGTTGTAATCCTTGTGCATTACGGGCCATTCCGCATTGGTCCCACATTATTTTGCCAAGACGCTTATGAAATGTTTCAACAGATGTTTTGCCCTTAATGCTAAGCAACGTATTTAATCTATCCTGTACATCTTTCTGAGCAGCTATAAATGCGGGATGATCAACTGAAGTAGGAGGATTACGAATTTCATCGGCAAGGAAATTACCAATGGTGTAAGGAATAACAAAATAACCGTCGGCTAAGCCTTGCATTAAGGCAGATGCGCCTAAACGGTTAGCACCATGATCGCTAAAATTTGCTTCACCCAAACAATATAAACCCGGAACTGTTGTTTGTAATTCATAATCTACCCAAATACCTCCCATGGTATAATGAACGGCAGGATAAATACGCATAGGCACTTCATACGGGTTCTCGCCGGTTATCTTCTCATACATGTCGAACAGGTTGCCATATTTCTCCTTTACAACTTCATTACCCATAGAGATGAGGGTATCTTCACCGGCATTGGCCATACCTCTTTTACCTGCCTCGATGTGTCCGTACCGCTGAATTGCAAAAGCATAGTCAAGATAAACAGCTTGCTTTGAAGTGCCCACACCATATCCTGCATCGCATCTTTCTTTAGCGGCTCTTGATGCAACGTCGCGAGGTACAAGATTTCCAAAAGCAGGATACCTTCTTTCCAAATAGTAATCTCTCTCTTCTTCGGGTATTTCGCGGGCCCTGCGGGTATCGTTCTGTTTTTTCGGAACCCATATACGGCCATCATTGCGTAAGCTTTCACTCATTAGTGTTAGCTTACTTTGATGCTCACCGCTTACAGGTATACAAGTGGGGTGAATTTGAGTATAGCAGGGGTTTGCAAAGTATGCACCCTTTTTATGTGTTTTCCAGGCGGCAGTTACGTTGCTACCCATTGCATTAGTTGATAAGTAAAATACATTCCCATATCCGCCTGAGCATAACAAAACAGCATAACCTGAGTGTCTTTCAAGTTCACCACTTACCAGGTTTCGGGCAATAATACCTTTAGCTTTTCCGTCGATTGTGACCAGATCAAGCATCTCGTGCCGGTTATACATCTTTACGTTACCTAGAGCTATCTGTCTTTCAAGAGCCTGGTATGCACCTATTAATAGTTGCTGCCCGGTTTGACCTGCAGCATAAAATGTTCTTTGTACTTGTGTTCCACCGAAACTCCGGTTGCTAAGTAATCCTCCATATTCACGCGCAAAAGGAACGCCTTGTGCTACGCACTGGTCAATAATATTTACACTTACCTCTGCAAGGCGATGCACATTTGCTTCTCTCGAACGGTAATCACCTCCTTTAATTGTATCGTAGAAAAGACGAAAAACACTGTCACCGTCGTTTTGATAATTCTTTGCAGCGTTTATACCTCCCTGCGCTGCAATGCTATGTGCACGACGGGGACTGTCCTGGTAACAAAACGCTTTTACTTTATAACCCAGTTCACCTAAAGAAGCAGCAGCAGATGCCCCTGCCAGACCCGTACCAATAATGATGATCTCCATCTTTCTTTTATTGGCAGGATTTACCAGCTTGCAATGACCTTTATAATCGAGCCATTTATCGTCTAAAGCTCCTTCCGGTATTTTCGCATCTAACATATATGCAGTTTGAAAAATTTGAAAATTTGAAAATTTGAAAATTTTTTACACTCTGATGAATCTAATAATCTAAGAATGAACGAGAACTGTTCTTCCATTTTCAAATTATCAAATTGGTTAATTTTCAAATTAATACTATCTCACCCACCCTAAGTAAATACTTATAGGCATCATTGCAAAAGCAAGGCTTACAATAATAGAAAATCCACGTCCGACATATCTCAACATCTTTAGATAACGATTGTTGTGAACACCTATCGTTCTGAAAGCACTTTCAAAACCATGCATTAGATGGTAAGCAAGAGAAATGCAACCTAAAACGTATAAAATAACTACAATAGGGTTCTGAAATACATTGACCATCTCTGCATATAAATTATGGTATTGCTTACCCAAACCATTAGAATAATCTATCTCCTGCAATGGCCTTATATTCCACATACCACCCAAGCGTGAAGGAATCCAGAAATGATAAATATGCATGATCAGAAAAAGCAACAATAGAGTTCCCAGCAGGCCCATACTACGGCTATACCATTTGCTTCCACGCTCACCGTATTCAACAGCATATCCAACTTTTCTTTTAGAGTTGTTTGCTGTATTTAGTACCAGACCTTGTATTGAATGTATGATTATACCTACAAAAAGCCCTACTTCCATAAGCCTGATTACTAACATAGAACTCATAAAATTGGCACCGGTATTAAACATTGTGCCGCCATCATTTGCCCATATACAAGCATTTAAACCAACGTGAACAACAAGAAAGGTTATAAGAAAAATTCCGGTGAGAGCCATTGTAAGTTTCTGGCCAATTGAAGAAGTGAACATTTGCTTCCAGGTCATTGTAGCAATTTTAGTTTGAGAAATGCGGTGCAAAAATAGCGCACCAACGGTAGTAAAACTTTTTTATGTTAAAATATTTTAGATAGTAATTGGTTAATAATAAACGACGCCGATAAAATCAATTTTAAATAAAAATAAAGAACAGATTTATTAGTCGCTTAATATAGAAACCAACCATTTTACAGGCTTCATTATTTAAACAAATAAAGTAGAATAAAGTTGAGAAAAGACCATGTATTTAGCTCAGGCCGCCTGGCTTAGTTTCTTGCAACAGAACTCCTGCCGCCTGTCTCAGAAACCGCTTCGCATACTACTGATTTGCTTCGCCCGAATAGTTGCTACGTTCCTATTTTAAAAACAGCAAAGAAGATACAAGCGTGGAAAACGCAAGTTGAAGTGACAGTAATACCAAAGCCGCATCAAGGAACAATGCAGGGAAAGTGCTGTTATTATTCCCTGCCTGAATTTTCTTTGTTTCAAGACAAAGAAAGAAAAAGCCACCAGGTAAAGCTACTAACGCTCAGTTCATTGAGCTAAAACAAAACGCCGCAGCACTCCCTCAAAAGAAAAATTCACTTTTTTGTCTACATTTGATACATGCTAAAAATAATCTCTATCGTATGGAACAGCTTTAAAATGGCGTTGCAGGAATTGAAAAACAATAAGCTGCGTACCTTCTTATCGCTGTTCGGAATAACAATAGGTATTTTTTGCATTATAGGAGTATTGGCGACGGTCGAAAGCCTTCAGACAAAAGTGCAGGGAGATTTAAAAAGTCTTGGAACTAATACCATCTATATTGACAAATTTTCTTATGGAGGACATGGCCCTGACTTCCCATGGTGGAAATACGTGAAACGACCGAATATAAAGTACCAGGAAATGCAGGCTATTAAGGCAAGAACGACTCTTGCTTCTGCAATCTGTTTTACCATTAGGTCAAATGGCAATCTGGAATATAAAGACAATGTTTTCACCGGCATCAGTTGTTATGGTGTGACCGAAGAATATAACGAGGTACTTACTGTTAACATTGCTTATGGCAGGTATGTATCGGAGTTGGAATTTAAACAGGCATCACCGGTAATTTTGCTTGGTTATACCAATGCAGAAAACCTTTTTGGAGTACCGGAAAGAGCTGTTGGACAGGAAGTAAAATTTCAGGGAAAAAATCTAAGGGTGGTAGGGGTTATAAAAAAACAGGGAAAAAGCCTGATAGATGCATGGCAGTTTGATGACTGCACCATACTTCCGTATAAATTGATGGCGGGAATGTTCATCGTAGATAACTCACGACCGACAATTATGGTAAAGGGGGGTGAAAAAGTCTCCACCGTTGCTTTGCTGGATGAATTACGTGGCATTATGCGTTCCATTCACAGACTCAGCCCAAGGCAGGAAGACGATTTTTCTTTGAACGACATTAATATGTTTACCGAACAAACAAATACTATTTTCGGGTCAATTAACCTCGGCGGATGGGCTATAGCGGGTCTATCTCTTATCGTAGGTGCTTTTGGTGTCGCCAACATAATGTTTGTAACAGTGCGTGAGAGAACCGGACAAATAGGGCTAAAAAAAGCAATCGGAGCAAAAAGCTCTACAATACTTACAGAGTTTTTACTGGAGAGTGCTTTCCTTTGTTTACTGGGGGGACTAATAGGATTGATCCTGGTATTCATTCTTACGAAATCATTAAGTGCCGTAATGCCGTTTCCTATCAACATATCAGCAAGCACGCTTACGCTTGCTATTTCTATTTGCCTCATAGTAGGTGTTCTTGCCGGCATCATACCTGCGTCCATCGCTGCTAAAATGAATCCTGTTGTTGCGATAAGAATGAAGTGATGGGGAAGGTAGAAGGTGTAGGGTGTGAGGAATAAGTTGGACGGGATATGAATGAAGAAGTAAGTTTTTTGAGTAGTAGCATTTTGATACAACGAAGGTTCGGCTTACAACATAGTTGTGTCCTCGCTATATACGTATATTCATTCTATCTTACATTCATTCTATTCACCACTTTTACAAGCAACAGAGGAGTATTTCGAATTTTCACCTCCCTGATGCCTTAACTATTCTCCATCTCCATCCCAGACAAAACAAAAATAAATATGCGTGAAAAACAACTATTGAAGCCACAGTAGCACTACTGCGCAAGCAAGGGACGTCGAAAGGAACAAGTCGTTATTGTTCCTTTCCTGATTTTTCTTAGATTACTTTCTTTCATTAGGCAATTGAGAAGCACTCGTCGAAACCATTAAAACCTAAGTATTAATAAAATAAAAGAAAGTAACGACATTTGGGATGGAAAAGGCTCCTACTTTTAATAGCTTTGCCTCATATTTCATTACGCCCGATTGACTTATTGCCTCAATGACTTATTGCCTCAATGACTTATTGCCTCAATGACTTATTGCATCAATGACTTATTGCATCAATGACTTATTGCCTCAATGACTTATTGACTTAATGACTTAATGACTTATTGCCTTATTGCCTTAATGACTTATTGCCTTAATGACTTATTGCCTTAATGACTTATTGACTTATTGACTTACATACCTAATGACTACCACTATTTTAGCAATAGAATCTTCTTGTGATGATACCGGTGCTGCTGTTTGCCGGGATGGCCAAATGTTATCGAATGTAATTGCATCACAAAAAATACATGAGCAATACGGAGGAGTGGTGCCTGAATTGGCAAGCAGGGCGCACATTCAGCATATTGTGCCGGTAGTAGATGTTGCGCTACAAAAAGCAAATGTCAGTTTAAAGAATCTGGACGCTATCGCATTTACACAAGCTCCGGGCTTGATAGGCAGCTTATTGGTGGGCGCACAATTTGCCAAATCCCTTTCGTTATCTCTTCAAAAACCATTGATTGCAGTTCACCATATGCAGGCGCATGTATTGGCCAATCTTATTGATGATCCCAAACCATCATTCCCTTTTTTATGTTTAACTGTTAGCGGAGGTCATACACAAATTGTAGTATGTGAAAATCCTTATAGCCTGAAAGTAATTGGCGAAACTATTGATGATGCAGCAGGTGAGGCGTTTGATAAGAGTGCGAAGCTACTGGGCCTCCCCTACCCCGGAGGACCTTTGATAGATCAATATGCTAAAGAAGGAAACGCTGCACGTTTCAGTTTTCCGGAGCCCAATATTCCTGCGCTTAATTTTAGCTTTAGCGGTTTAAAGACTTCTATCTTATACTTCATCCAGGCTGAAAAAAATAAGAATAACCATTTTGTAGTGGAAAATCTGAATGACATTTGTGCCTCCATTCAGCAAAGAATAGTTTCTATATTATTAAAAAAACTACAAAAGGCAGCTAAAGAAACAGGTATCACCAATGTTTGTATTGCAGGCGGCGTAAGTGCCAACAGCGGACTAAGAAAGGGATTGACTGAGTTAGGCATAAAAATGAAATGGAACACCTTCATTCCAAAATTTGAGTATTGTACCGACAATGCAGCTATGATCGCCATTACTGGCTATTACAAATTTCTTAAAAACGATTTTGCCGATCTTACTGTTAGCCCGACTGCAAGAGCCGAATGGTAAAACATAACTTAATTTGTTACCCCAATGATGGCGTTATAAAAAGAGACTGTTGCAAAGCGTATTAAAAGAAGCGTTTGAGCGCAGGGAAAAATTGGTAGAGTTAGAAAGTTTAGTATCGGAATGATGTAACAGCAAACAATAAAGCTAAATAAGCAAGATAGTTACCGCAGATGTGATGAAACAAAAATCGCATGAAAATATTTATGTCATGAGAACTGGTACTTGTCCGCATCGTTACGATCATACTTCTGTATAGATGCTTGCTGTAGCAACGACTATACTACTATTAAAAGGCTGATTAGAATATACTGGCAAACCATAAACAACACTATTGCGTCGAACTAATAGGTGCGTTGCCCCGGCGCATCATTATACAAAGGCAAAAAGCAAAAAAGACAATCTTTGCACGACTGTCTTTTTTAATAGGGAACAGAGAACGGCGGCCTTTCCTAGAAAATCATACTGCTTACGCTGCTTTTAACCCATGTGCTGTAACTGGTAACACCAGTCTTTTTTTTTGTATTGTATTCACCATTTTATCTTTTTTCTCTGCCTGTGTTTCAATATTAACACCTCAGCTATCGGTCATTATAAGTCAAATTTTCTATAGTTCTTATAAAGGCAGAACAAAGATGTTCTTTTGCACGACAACCATTAAAGCAATCGAGTAGGAAGTAAGGGATTATTTCCCTTACTGTCCTCTCACACCACCGTACGTGCCGTTCGGCATACGGCGGTTTGTTAGAATAACTTTAGTTGGTGTTCTGTTTTCCAATAG
>JBBPZJ010000050.1:0-7339 GCA_038199395.1 Chitinophagales bacterium | reverse complement strand
TACTAAAAAAACCATTATTAAATTACGCTTCATACTTTCAATCTTTTATGAAAAGAAATTTGCGCCTTCCTTCATCTAAGTGGTTGTAACCACGGGTAAAAACAATCAGAGTGTAAATTAACAGAGGTAATTTATAGAATTTTATAATAAGCATATAATAATATTTGCAACTGCGGAAAGGACAGGTTTAATTGCTGGGTTATAAACATGGTGAAAATAACTTTTATTACAAAAAGTTGAAAAAATGGTGTTTCAATTTCGTTAGTTCAGTTGGAGCAACAGCAGCAGAAGATAATGCATTACAAGAAAATCGAAGCAGGGCAAATGTTGATATACTAGTAAAAGAAGCTATTACTACATTCAACTAAACAATCACTCCTCCAAACTAAAAGCTACATATTTATCGCCGCATTTTGTTTTTAGTTTTCCGCCTCCACAAGCTATCACTACATATTGTTTACCATTAATAGCGTACGTGCTTGGGGAAGCAAAGCCGGCAGCGGGCAATTGTGTTTCCCATATTATTTTGCCCGTTTGCTTATCAATTGCTCTGAATTTTTCATCTCTGGTCGCAGCAATAAATATTAATCCGCTGGCTGTTACAAGTGGCCCACCGTAATTATCGGTTCCGGTCGGCGGGATGCCTTTATCGACTAACTCTTTGTACTCACCTAATGGTATCTGCCACTTCCGGTTTCCGGTATTGAGATCTATTGCAGTAAGGGTTCCCCAGGGTGGAGTATTGACAGGATACCCGTTTTTATCGTACCACCTGTTGTAACCTGTGTGCTGGTAACGAACGTTTTCAGCAACGCTTTTACTTCTGTCCTGCGCAGCACTTGTTTTTTTATTCATTAAAAAACCGATGATTGCTTTCCGTTGCGGAAGAGAAATATGAGAAAAAGATGGCATCATCCCTTTGCCTCTGGCCAGGATATTGTTGATGTTTTCCAGTGACAATCTTTTTCCAACATTAAGAAGTGAGGGATAAGAACCGTCATGATTACCAATCCTGTCTTTACCATGGCACGATGCACAATTTCTATCGTACAACTTTACTCCTGTTAAAGATGTTTTATTGTCATCTTTTTCTGCATTTACCAAAGTGGTATAACTAGGCA
The DNA here is from genome assembly GCA_038199395.1 of Chitinophagales bacterium. GTDB lineage: Bacteria > Bacteroidota > Bacteroidia > Chitinophagales > Chitinophagaceae > Segetibacter. Next base: position 6,218 of record JBBPZJ010000050.1, on the reverse strand, counting down.
ATTCTTTTGCCGGAACATATAAAATACCATCAGGATCCGAAGCGGCTCCTCCCCATTGAGCTCCACCATCCGTACCCGGAAAAATAATGGTCATTTCTCTTCCTATCGGTATATAAGCGCTCCCTGTGCGAGCCTTCCTTAGTATCTGTACCAATGAATCTCTGTCTGCAACAAAGGGACTAAAATCTTTTTCAGTAAAGCTTTGACGGGTAAAAGGTGCTGGTTTTGAAGGGATAGGCTGTGTGAGACTGGGATGTTCTCCGGCTATTGCTTTCGTGCTAAAAGCCCTTTCTTCTATTTTAAAAATAGGCTCACCTGTTACCCTGTTAAAAACAAATACATATCCCTGTTTGGTTACTTGTGCTACAGCATCTATTTTCTTTCCATTGATTACAAGGGTAACGAGATTTGGAGGAGCAGGAGGATCTCTGTCCCAAATATCGTGATGAACTAACTGGTAATGCCACAGACGTTTCCCTGTTGCTGCGTCCAGGGCTAACAAACAATTTGCAAATAAGTTATTACCAATACGATTACCGCCGAAAAAGTCAAATGCAGCAGAACCAGTCGGCACATAAACTATTCCCCGCTTACGATCTATAGCCATACCCGCCCAGTTATTCGCTCCGCCTATGTGCTGCCTGGGGTTTGGAGACCATGTAGTATGCCCCAGTTCACCCCTGGCAGGAATAGTTCTAAAGGTCCACATCAACTTTCCTGTGTACACATCAAAAGCTCTTATGTCGCCTAGCAGGGCGGTTTCAGACTCTGCCACCCGTGTGCCTGTAATGATCAAATTTTTATAAATAGTATTGGGTGTGTTAGAGGTGACATAGTTATCGGCTCCCGGTCTCTCCAGGCCTGTTTTCAGGTCAAGGCGACCGCTGTCGCCAAAAGAGAAAATAGTCTTTCCGTTTTCTGCATTTAACGCATAAAGCCATTTACCCGCTCCGAAAAATATTCGTTTAGAAGTATTATCTGCAAAATAAGTAACGCCCCTGCTAGTCGTACCCCCATTATCGGCAATGTTGGTTTTCCATAATTCCTTTCCGGTAGCCGCATCTAGTGCGAATACTTGCGTACTGGCACTGACACCGAAGAGAACCCCATCTATTATGATAGGGTTACACTGAATCTGTGTTCTGTTTCCCGCTGTATCTGCTCCACCTGAAGAGTATTCCCAGGCGACTGTCAACTTACTGATATTTTCTTTGGTGATTTGATTGATCGTCGAATAATGACTTCGGTTTCCATCGCCATTGTATTCCGCCCAATTTGAATAAGTTGGTTCTACAACTGTTGAAACCGATGAATGTAATTTGAGATAATGCAGATAAATGTAAATGAGAGAAAAGCCTGTCATTAATAAAATATTGAAGGGAAACCTGAGCCTTCGTTTATTTTGATTTGCTGGTAAAATACTCATGCTGTTAATTAACCTGAAATTAAATCATTTTTTAGAATTAGGCATTTTCTTACCAAAAGCCGCGAGACCTCATATTAAAGCTCAAGCCGGATGGCTTCGTTCTTGCAACAGGAATCCACCCGCTTGTTTTTTAAACTGCTGCACATGTTTCAAAATGCCATCGCCTTCGCTCGGCAAGCAGCCGGCTGATGTCCCTTATACAAGAACTGGTGTTTAGAAGCGAATATTAAAAATCAGTATCCCAAAACGTCTTTCGAAGCTTCTCTTTAATTTATATATAGATTTCCAATTTCTTCTAATTTACAAAAGCAGCATCTAATTTAGAACACGCATGAAATACCTCTGCTGAAGCCACAGTATTACTACAGCTTAATCGAAGAACAATGAAAGGAACGGGCTGTTATCGTTCCTTTCTTGATTTTTCTTTGGTTACTTTCTTTTCATCAAGGAAAAGAAAGTAACAACTGCTGAGTACAAAGCTGTCGGTGAAGAATACTGAACAGCGATGAATAAAGCTCAAGCCTCATCAATTAATTCTGCCCGTGTCCAATCATACAAGAACTGGTGTAAAAAGCAAATGTTATGTTTGCATTAGCAACAGTTTGTGAAGCTTTATTTAATCCGATCATTATAGCTTACATTTTAACTCCGCTTGAGTTTGTGATGATGATTGCTTTTTTATCTTTTGAATCAATAACGACATTATCCAACTTCCAGTTTTGAGCGAAATTAATTTCTCCGGCATCTGTCTCAAATATATGTACGTCATTGAAATTAAAATTCTCGAGAATTGATTTTTCATATCCGTTAGCACTAAATGCTTTTTTAGCATACTTCACCTTCACGTCAGAAACATACACATCCTTAAAATGAGGAATTCCTTTTTCAGCCGGCTCTACTTTATGCAACATTGTTTTCCAGTGTGCCGGAATGCTGTCGTAATTGTAACCTTTTGGCAACGACGAATAACTATAGGAAGGGTTCCAGTTCATCGTATATAAAAAAGCATTACCAACACTATCCATAGTTACATTTCGAAAATGTATATCTTCTATCACACCGCCTCGTGTAGTAGCTGATTTTATCTGAAAACCGTTGCCGGTTCCTAAAGCAACCAGGTCAGTGGCAAGCACATGTCTTATTCCGCCCGAAGTTTCGCTGCCTAATGTTAGCAATCCTCCACCTTTACGTGCAATACATTTTCTGATAACTACGTATTCCGTAGGACGATTGACACGCAGCCCATCCCAATCACGACCTGCCTTTAAACAAAAGTCATCATCGTTACAATCTATATCACTATTCTGAACGAGAACCCAGGAAGATGAATCTATATCTACGCCGTCGGTGCTTGGTCCATGACCATCTTCATTATTTCTTATGGTAATGCCATCTACAGTAAGGTATTTTGAATACAAAAGCTGAACGGTCCAAAAGCCGGCATTTACAAACGTTAATCCCTTCAATGTAATATCTTCAGAAGATTGAACCAGGAAAGTACGAACTCTTTTCGCATCATAATCCACTATCCATCTAAGTCCTCTGGCCTCGTAATCTTTGCGCATTGCCCAATATTTATCCCAGCAAAATTTGCCTTGTGCATCTATCTTGCCTTCTCCACTTACTTCCACATTTTTTTGGTCAATTACGTTGATGAGTGCTGCAGGCCATATCATTTCAATACCTGCAATACGGGTATCAATTTCAGGATAATCATTAAAGCTTGTGCTTCCCTTTAACTGCACTCCTTTGTCAATTTTCAAATGAACATTACTTTTTAAGAAGATAGCACCAATCAAATAAGCACCGGGTTTAAAGGAGACTACTCCTCCCCCGCTTTTTGCACATTCATCAATCGCACGCTGAACGAAAGGAGTCGCGAGTGTTTTACCATCGTTAATAGCACCAAAGTTATTTACCAAAAAAGCAGTAGTCTTGTCAGGCAACTTTCTTGCTCCCACCTTTTTTGCCCAACCAAGATCAGGAGCAGCATCTACGGCGGAAGCAGTAAATACTATAAAGTTTAGGAACGTAAAAAATATTATTTTATTTACTCGCATTCGCTTCATGGATGTATAATTCGGTTTTAATTTTCGGTATCCCCTGCTCGTTAGGTATTCTTTAGCAAATCTAAAAGTAAAAGAAAACGAGGATTGTGTCCGGTAAAATTGAACCAGTCATCCTTTCTTATGTAATTGTCTTATGTAATTGGCTAATTTCCATTATGCTTTTTTGTAAATTTCAGCTTGACTATCTTACCGTAAGGATACAACTGTGGCAAATGAGGAACATGAAAAAATTGTGTATGGCACAACTGGAAGAAGCCTGAACGTAAAGGCAAAAACCCGAACGTTTAGGCGTACATCAACAGTATGCCTATGGAAGGAGGAGAACAAGAATGGGAGGATGGCCAGTAGCACAAAGTCCTATACTGAGATCGACCTTTACAATGGAAAGACTAAATAAAAAAGTTTACGAACCGATACTCGATTAATACTTCAAAGTATCTCCACAACTTAATGAACCGCTGTATTTTCTACACTCACCTGACACCTTTTATGATGCCTTTTCTTCATCGCTCAATACCATAACTTTTGATTACAGCACCATGAAGCGGTTTATATACTCCCCCGCAGGGCGTATATGAGGGGCCTGCACTCACCTTTTATACGGCATTGAAAAGAACTTTCATCCTTTTCATTCGTGACACACTCCAGCCCTGCTTTTGCAAAATACCATTGTTATCGAATGCCATATTCCGTCAATAGAATGGTTATAACCTTTGGAGTATAAATTTTCGGATTTGAATTTATTTCGAAAAAGTCAGTAGTATTAATGTCGTAAGTAATTACCATTGTGTTATTTTTCTTATCGAAACTCTGAAAACCTTCCCTTCCAAAATAGCAAAAATGTGCTCTGCTAAAGGATGCAGTACCAGGTGTTATTTCAGGGCATTCGTAAACAATTATTTCATCTGACCACGGGCCGGTTAATGATGTTGCTGTGCGAAGACCGATTTTGTTATTCATAAAACCGGGTCCGAAAACCATAATCCATTTCTTTAATTCATCATGATAGTTGATAGTATATCCAATTTGTGCAGGTAAAACAACTGCCATGTCATCTGGCTTTATTCCCGGCTTCCATGTACGCTTTAGGGAATAATATTCAAGATGGTTTTGAGGAGCATCTATAAAATCAAGAGATACACGTAAAAGTTTGGTCTTGCTGTCATTTTCAGCGAACAAATACAGATAGTTACCGCCTTTTACCAAAGAAATATGCAAATTGTTGATAGGAAAAGCAAAAAGAGAAATCGGAATAAATTCGACATCCCATTTATCGGCGGTGGTGGCAGATGGGTTTACTACTTTTGCAAACGTGAATCCAAAACACTAAAATTATAAAAGTCATCAGGTGCTGCACCTGCTTTTTCGCCTGTTTTTTGCATAAAAACGTACAGGCAATTGTTATAGGTAAAGGCATTGCTGGCCCAGAGATTATAGCGATTGGTAAAGCTCCTGAAAATAGGTTCCGGATGATTAGAATACATATTTCTCCAATAATATTTAATATCCTTTGTGCCGTTAGGTAAACAAGTTGATATGGCTACCGTAACTTGAAACCATCTTAAGTTCTTTACTCTGTCGGGTCTCACTTTTCTTGCCCACATATGTGTCGCCAAAAATATACATGCTTTGGGTATCATTAATAGGTACCGAAATATCTGCGTCACCGCCTAACCAACCATCTTTATGCGGGAACTCAGGAATACATTGCTGAAAAAATTCTCGGGGGGTGTTATTTTCGGGAACTAATGAAGTGATTTTTTTCTTTTCACTTTTTACATTGGGATCACTTACCAATAAAATAGGCTGATCAAAAAAATCGGGTTCAAGTAGGTGTTTCTCAATAAACTGCTTAAGTTCTTTTGTTGATACCGTTAGCAATATACCACCGCCAACCGATGAGTAAGACAACAGGGACTTGTTTTTGATAAGCTGATTATAGAAAAATCTATAACTCAACCCGGCGAGCCGCAGGGTGTCGTTCAAAATTTTTACTTTATAAAATGAATGGGTAGCCATTAATTGCCACCGGTAATCATTATCTCCAAGTGTATCAGGTAGTTTTGGAACAAGGTCAAGAAATATTGTATCTGCAACAAAAACAAATGTCGCTTCGTACTGTATGGCGTTAGTTGCATTGCCTTGTTGTAACATGTAAAAATTATCTCCAAGTTGTTTTAGAGTAACAGAAAAATTATCATCTCTACTGCTATATCCATTTTCAATTTCAGGTATCAACATGGCTGTCTGCTCCGTAAACAAAGGATTTAATGACAATACTTGTTGCGACTGCGCATAATTAAAATTTAGAGCAAAAGAGAGAAGTATGAAGGCAATCCCTTTATGCGGTACATTATTGATAATTTTTGACATTACGAGACTTTGCATAATGGTTTCCGATGACGGTAGGTATTGCTGAAGGCAGGAAATTTAATGAACGTTCTGCCCGGAGCTACCCATGAATTAATTTGTAGATGAAGTTAACAACAAAACCCGATAAGAATTCCTTCAGCCCGAACGCAAGATGACCGAAAAACTGAAGTCGGTGAAAAGCATGTCAGCCCTGCTTTTAGGAACCTTTTGGTTTGCTGTCCAATGCCTGCTCGCCCAATGAGTAAGCCTTATATCCTGTTTCTCTTCGTCAACTCACATCTTCGTCCGCCGCTTCCTTCAGATTTGCAGTTGCCTGCAGCACCCTTGCTTAAGACTATCAGTTCCCGTTA
>JBBPZJ010000049.1:0-4069 GCA_038199395.1 Chitinophagales bacterium | reverse complement strand
GAATAAGAATCAATCCTTTTAATATCGATGTGCTCAGAAGTTTTGCGCTTAATATTTTCAGAGCAAATAATATAGAAAATATTAGTCAGGAGCTATACTGCAACTCCCTTAACAGGAAGAGAATATATAGTTATTCACAAGCAGTATAGCATTGAACAGCCCTGAGCTGCACTACGAATTAATTAAATTAAAAAAATGCTTATTACTTCATATAGCTTGGCAAGACAAACCTGGTCGAGCAATTTTCTACAAATCACCGGGGTGAATAAACATTAGGGGAACGTGGCTATGAAATGCAAGTTTCTTGGTATGTCTTTCAGTAAATAGTCCCTCAAACAACTTGTGCTTTCTTGGAATAGTTATGATAATATCAATATTGTTAGTTTCAACAAAATGATTTATCCCTGCAATAAAACTGTGGTTGTTTTCAAATTCAATTCTGGGATTATACCCGTGCAGAAGTTTTAGCAAAGACTCCTGTTGCGCTGTTTTATCTGCCGTTAGCTCCTTATCACTCTCGTATACATTCACAATGTACAAAGCAGCTTTAGTTGCATTCAACAGACTTCTAATTGAGTAGACAGGGGTAGTTTCTTCTACATCTTTAAAATCAGATGCAAGCATTACATTTTTTATAGAATTATATTTTGCATCTGCGGGAACAACAATAACAGGAACTTTTGTATGTTTCACCACACTTAATGCCGTACTGCCTATAAGAACTTCTTCAATTTTGCTTGTGCCGGTTATACCCATAACAATAAGGTCAACCGACTCTTCTCTGCATATTTCATTTATATCATTCAACAAAACAGAAAAACCTGTTTTCTGTTTTAATTCAATTCCAGGAGGGCACTTAATTTTCATTCTTTCAAAAAAAGCTGCCATGCCCTGCTCACTAATTTCTTTCATGGTTTCAATATCGACAATTGGCATGGCGGGCAAAGTATTTTCGGTCATCACAGGTGGTGCCTGAAAAGCATTATAAAAGATGATCATATTTGTCTCCAGATCTGGAGCCAGGTTAATAGCGTATGATGCTGCATTATATGCAGTTTCAGAAAAGTCAGTGGGAACAAGTATAGTTTTCATCTTTATAATAATTAAAATAACACGATGCTAAAAATAACATCAGTTATTATAACAGCAAGAATATCTTTAAAATCTCGCCTAAAATATTAAAATCAAAGCCTTATTAAGTGGTTAACACGAAAAAATGTGAGGTTACAAAAAAAATCTCAACTTAAGCAGCATCTCATTGAATTAATTGTCTTATTTTAGGGTACTTAAATCGCTTCATGACAGAAGAATACATAATCGCAGGTTGCCTTCACAACGAGCCTGCTGCACAAAGGGAGTTATACAACAGGTTTAGTCCGAAAATGCTGTCTGTGTGTTTTCGCTTTGCACTGAGCCGTGAAGATGCAGAGGATATGTTGCAGGAAGGGTTTATAAAGGTTTTTACCCAGATACACACCTTTCAGAACAAAGGTGCCTTTGAAGGTTGGATCAGAAGAATAATTGTGCATACATGTATCAATTTTTTAAAAAAGTATAAAAAATTTAATGACAGCGTAGATATTGATCAGGCCACATCGGCACATGTAATGGAAGAAACTATTCCTTCTATTATGCAGGCTAAACAGGTAACGGAATGTATACGTTATCTGCCAATTGGTTATCGCACTGTTCTTAACTTATATGCAATAGAAGGCTATAGTCACCGCGAAATTGCTGCTATGCTGGATATAGAGGAGAGTACAAGCAGAAGTCAGTATACAAGAGCAAAATCGATGTTGGAAAGTATTCTAGTTAAGAAAAATATCGTTGAAAAACCAAAACCACAATTCACTCTTTTAGCAGGAGTAAAAAAGTGATTAAAAGAATTTGAGTCAGATGGAAGACAAATTTATTCACGACGAATTCGAAGAGTTTCTGCAAGATCAGGTAAGAAACCACCGAATGTATCCGTCCGATACAGTTTGGAGAGAAATAGATCGAAAACTGCATGGAGAAAAAAGGTGGCCAGCGTTAACTATAGCTGCCGCAATGCTAGTAGGTGCAACAGTTCTTATATGTGTATATTTTACTCCTAAAACTAATATTTTTACAGTCCCGATTGCGAATGCAGATACTTCTGCACATTCCCTTTCTGATAAAAGTGGTATTTTAAACAATCTTACATCTTCAATTCCTTTTACTAAAGTCCAAAAAAATGTATCAGGAATATCGCAAAATACTTTGGCGGGCTCAGTTTCAAGCTCACAAGCTGCAACTGCAACAGCAAAAGTGTCAGAGAACGATGTTACCGCCGACAAAGTAGCTTTCAAAAATTCAAATTCTCCTATAGCACAAAATCAGATAAACCTTTCTGTAGAAGAGGCAATTACAACTCCTAAAAACCTTAGTTCTAGTCCATTAAAATCGGACAAGAGCGATGGGGTGTCTGGCGAAAATGATGTGACAGCAGAGAGTAAGAACGTTCCATCAAGGCAAGAGGCTGATAAAAAAGGTTCTAACTTCACGCCTTTGTTCAGAGAAAATAAAACTGACAAAAATCTTAGCAGTTCTTCTAATAACTATTACGGCAGTTTTCCGGCAACCTCACGTAGTAGGAGATCAGGCTCAAGGAGTAAATTTTCTTATCAAATATATTTAGCACCATCAATAAGTTATCGCAAACTTCTTGAAGACAATTCAGTGATCAAAGAAAACAGTGGTGGCCCTGTAGGGATCAGTTATGTTACTGATGTGAATAAAGTAGTGAGGCATAAACCAGGAACCGGAATGGAGGCAGGCTTAAGTTTCATGTATAGCATATCGAAGAAAGTACGTTTGAAGTCGGGATTTCAATTTAACATGCGGCAATATAGTATTGAGGCTTACAGGTCAAATACAGAACTTGCAAGTATAGCCCTGGTAGGAAATAATCGTCTTGATACTATAAATACATTGGCTATCTACAGAACCAATAATGGTTATTATTCTGCTAAATTGGTGAATCGCTATTACCAGCTATCGGCGCCAATCGGCATTGAATGGGAAGTTTTAGGCAACAAAATAATTCAGTTAAATGTTGCAGGAACCATTCAGCCTACTTACCTGCTTAACAGAAACGCATACCTGCTTTCTACAAACTTTAAAAACTACACGGAAAGTCCGGGCGTGATTCGCCAGTGGAATATCAATAGTAATATTGAAGCTTTTATAAGTATTAAAGCTGGTGATTATAAATGGCAGTTAGGTCCGCAATTGCGTTATCAACCGTATTCTACTTTTATTCCCGAGTATCCGATAAAAGAGCATTTAATGGATTATGGATTTAAACTAGGCCTGTCGAAGACTATCAGGTAATCTATACAAATAGATCGATCCGGCAACTCAATTAGTTTTAATCTAAGCCAAATTGTTACGGCTTTTAAGTATCACCTTAATTCTGCAAATCCTGCTCACGTACGAGTTAAAAAATTCGAGCTGATTTAATGGGGTTGCGGCAATAATAAGAGTCGCAAATGAGCATTTTTGAGATCTGCTACTTAGAGTTCCTTACTTATTTCTTTAACATCCTCCTTTTTTCCCGCCTCATTTAGTTGTGCTATTTTTGCTTCATGAGAAAAATAAGCTTTGTAGTTATTTTTTTTACCCTGTTTTATTTGGCCTGTAGAACAAAGTCGAACAATTACAGCAGCATAGCAAATACAAATGATACTGTTAAGTTTTTTCAGGTAAATCAATTTTTGAAAAGCCAGATAAAAGAGGTGAATGCAACACCTTTTTTTATTTACAAAATTGATGTTGTAAACGGAAGCAAAGACTCTACTCCCATCAATACTTTTTATTTTAATCAACTTTCGAAACAGTTTCTTGCTCCCGATATTAATGATGAAAAACTTAAACCCTTTTATTCTGAAAGTATTTTTGAAGACCAAACTACGAAGGGTTTTACAATAAATTATTCAACTACAAATAAAGAACTTGAACTTCAAAGTGTGGACATATTGCTTGCTGAAGATGGCCAAACTGTAAAACGAATATTTCTCCGTAAATTTTTAAATTATGCTGACAGTTC
>JBBPZJ010000048.1:0-4243 GCA_038199395.1 Chitinophagales bacterium | reverse complement strand
GATAGCCATCGTTAAAACATTTTTTGTTATACACCGTATTAACACAGGTAATACTGTTCGTATAAATATTATCAGGTTCCTTTGGGTCAATGAAGGCGTGTTGGGCCCAATTGCCCGACATCATGGCAAAGCGGGTAAAAATTAAAGGCAATATATAAACCACCAGGGAAGCCTTGAAGTTGTAAAGGCTGAGCAGGACAACGATTGCTATATAGACACACTCCCCCAAAAGAACTTTCCAGGCAAACAGGCTTCTGTTTTTCTTGCTGAAGTAAAAAGAAAGATGAAGAACGCCTAAGAAATAGAAGGAAAGTAAATAGCGTGCAAATGCCCTGATACTATCCCTGCGGTATTTCATGGTTGAACTCAGGTCTTCCATTAGGTTATTTTCCGCATGATGCATGGCAATATGATGATGAAAATAGGTTTCCGGTGTTTGTCCGAAGAAGCCGCCTAAAAACCAATGAATATATTTCGTGAGAAAGGCATACTTCTTTTTAAAAAGCTTGCGGTGACAGGTATTATGCAGCATTAATATGTACGGTCCAAGAAACACTACCAGCACAAGGGCAAGATAAACGAGAGAGAAAGCCCAGTGCGCCCCTTTGTGCAAAAAAAGATAGATAGCAGAGGGTACAATGATAAAACTAATCTTAAGGGACAGGTAGATGAAAGGCAGGTCGCGTTTATCATTAAGGAACTTAAGGAAGAAGGCATCAAAGATACTCGTTTTCTGCTTTTCTGAATAAGTTGGGTCGTTTATTATAATGGTCATAGAGAAGAAAAATGGTTTTGATGCATAAAGAAAGCTTAGCACGACGTTGCAATATCCAAGCCATAGTTACCGTTCTGCCTGGATGTTCCCCTGGTAAATAAAGGGCTGGTGTTGTTCGAGTGTTTTCCGTAGGATGACCTCGAATTTACTATAAATAGAGGTCTTAGACCTCGTGCCTTTGAAAAAGGCCGTGTGCAAACAACATACAGTTGACTACAATAAAGCTTCTTTTGGGGCTTTTTCAAAGTCAGTTGTTCAATCCTAAGTTCGAGGCGCCCTTCGGAACACCTCAAATAACCGGCGAAATGAACAAATAGAATGGTAGATTGGAGTAGAATGGATTGTTTTAACGACATTGAAAAAGTAATTGATAGCAAATGCGAATAAGTTACCTCGTTTATTATAATTGCATAAATTTATTTGTTCTCCGCAAAAAAGAGTTTTTGAATTAGACTATATTAAAAGCATTTTTTTTCTATCTGATTACTTTTGATAATAAACTGTGCCTCTGCTCAGCAGGCCGATTCTTTACCATCTCTTGCTCGTGCGGATTACCTGCAAAAAAGCAAAAAAAGCAAAAAGTTGGTGCATGGCTTCTTGCAGGAGCCGGAGGTGTTATCCTTTTCGGTACCTTAATAAGTAATAGTATGGAACACTTAAATGATAATGCACCATCTTTTCCTGTCGTTCAAGTAGCGTCAGTACGAACAGAAGAAAGGCAATGGGCGTGTCAGTTGAATTCATGATCCAAAGGGCTACACCTGTACAAACGGCTATTTCAGGAGAATAAAAGCTTTCCAGCGTCATCGCTTAAAATGAGATGGTAATACCCCGTTCTGCCTGCATGTTCTCCAGCCAAATAAAAGCGCTGGGGTTGTTCGAGTGTCTTCCGCAGGATAACCTCGGTTCTGTTTAGATGTTCTCCTGTTAAATAAAGGGCTGGTGTTGTTCGGGTGTTGTTGGGGTGTTGTTCGCAGGATGAGCTGGAACTCAGCATAAACAGAGGTCTTAGACCTCATGCCTTTGAAAAAGGCAAGCGGCAGCATAAAAGTTGTTTTATTGACGCCTGTTCAAGCAACATATAATGTAGCTTTTCTTGTGGCTTTTTCAAAGCCAGTTGTTTTTTGAACAACATTTATCCTTAAGTTACCGGTGTCACAAGGAACAACCTCCAACAACCGGAAAAAAGATGATTTTATTCTTGATCGGGGAACTAAAATTTTTTCCTGATAAATGCACCAACAGCAACAAGGTACTGCTGAAAAGGAAAATAAACAGGCACGTTGCTATGCCCCGCCCCTGCAATTTTATGAGCTTCTTTATTAGGCCCTTTATAATTGTTATATACCACTTCACCCTGGGTTTTTATATTTAAAAAATGATCTTCAGTACCGTGGATCCACATAAATGGCTGTTGCACCGTTTTTATAAGATCCGCATTATTTATTTTAAGATCGGTAAAAAACGAACCAGGCAAAGCAAGAGCCGAAGCGTCCTGAACCATTGCTTCTGAAGATGCAATCGGCGCCTCTAGTATTATTTTAGAAGGTCTTAGGCTTCGTGGCTCCGCCGTTAGTTTTGTTGCAGGAACACTTCCCAAACTAAATCCGTACATCATTAATCTTTCACCTGTCAGACCTTTTGACTTTAGCCATTGCAAACCTGCATCTACGTCTGTAAACAGAGCGCTCTCTGAAGGCTTTCCTTCTGACAATCCATAGCCTCTATAATCTACCATTAAAACTCCGTACCTGTTTTTACCATTCGTATTTGCCAGGAGTTGCGCACGTGGCCAGTAAAAATCTAAATGATCTTTATTTCCATGACAGTACATAATCACGGTATCAGTTGATATTCGGGTAGTATCGCCAATGTAAACAGCATATATTTTAGTGCCTGCTGCCTCATCAGCTCCCTTTGAAGTTAAAGTAAAAAGTGAAACAAGATTAGCAGGTATACCATAGGTTTGATCAAGTTTAAAATCGACTTCTCCTTTGTAATTATTGAGCTCATACTTAGTGATTTTATTTGCATTTGCATTAAAGAGATTATCATCCAGACGGAGACACCCTACTGAACAAATAACCATAGTAAATATAGAAAGGCTAAATATGCGACTGGTTTTCATTTGCTAAAATTTTCTTGTACAACCTATGTAAATTCCGAAAGCTCCATGTGTTCCAAAAGGAGTTTTATAGTCGACAGTGCTTGTGTTATTGGCAATGTTTGGAGCAATTACCTTCAATTCTATATTGTAATTCCATTTTTTGCGAACGAAAGTTTCACCAATCATCGGAGTAAACAGCCAATGGTGCTCCTGCTGCTGATCGTAAGCTCTTTTGCCGGATAATTCAAACCAATTGGAGACGCCAAGGTAGAAGAAATTCCTTTTGTGATTATAGTCCCAGAAAGCATTAATATCTATCTCAGGATATATTTTAGAAGCGTCCTTATTTCTGTAAATGATATTTGCCACGGGATTAATACTTACTCCCGGCCATGCTCCACTTTGCTGAAGGAGTTGTTTTGTGATACCTAATTCAAACTGGGCATTGCCATATACAAGTGAGGTTACATTTAATGAGCCAAATGCAGTAAGTGTGCTATCAATACCATATCCGTATGTTGCAGTAACAAATGGCATTGGTATAGTGAGTTTACTGTAGCTGATAAGGGCACCGCCAAGCGAAAGGTTAACAGCTTGTTGTCTCTTCGCTAGTGGCTTCACAAACCTGGTAGGCGAGCAAGACATTACGGTAAATATCACCAGGCTAGTAATTACAATTTTTTTCATAAAAAATTCACTTAATACTTTTAGTATTTAAAATTGCTTTTATACCATTGATACAAAATACTCTATTAATTAAATAGCATTTGCCTCTCGAGACCTCATGCATTCTTTGAAAAAAAAATACTACTCCTTACCTTAGCATCAAAAGAATAAGTCGTTGAACTATTGCCATCTTCAAGTAATAATACTGATGAAAATTTCAATGAAACGAAAGAAATGGGGGGAATAACTTATGAAGAACAGACATACCCGGTTCTTTATAAATCTCAAACAAGATAATTATTTATAGGAATAAAACAAATTTTTGATCCTTGGTTCTCGTAATTAAATTTAAAGTCATGGACCGATCATGTATCAACGGAGTTTACAGGAATTGTGTTGTTTTATAGTTTAAAATCTAGCAATTGAATGGTTGCATCTGAAAAGTTATTACTTCTTACTGCTTTCTTACTTACCAAATGCATCGCCTGACTTGGTTTTAGCAACTAAAATTATCCTACATAAATTAGGAGGTGCTTTTATAATCTTTACTACCTCTAAGTAACTGTTAAGAAATAAGTAGTACATTTGGCTAAACTAATTATATGTTTAGCGATGAAGAATTAAACAAAAAATTTAAATCAATTTTGCCTCATTTGGATGAACAGGCTACTCGTTTATATCTTGGCAGTGAGGCG
>JBBPZJ010000047.1:0-2309 GCA_038199395.1 Chitinophagales bacterium | reverse complement strand
TAAGAGAAGTGAGCATAAGAGAACAGCGGGCCGTAATTTCTCTTCTTATGCAGGGTTTGCAAGAATCCGAACAAGGGTTTTTTGATAAGTCGGCCCCATGGGAAGAGATAAAAGAAAACTATTTACAGCATATGATTTTAATGCAGGAAGAATCTGAGGGAACGTGTCTCATTCCCTATGTCGGCACGGCTGCTGTTGGTTTTATTTTCGGATATCTTGAAGAGACTGATAACAGCCGTATAGAAATTGATACCGGAAAAGAATTGTACGTATCAGATGGATACGTACTGCCCTATTACCGTAAACAGGGCTTTTATAAAAGAATGAATGAGGTGCTGGAAGCAAAATACGTTCAAAAAGGTGTAAGGCGTATCACGCGGTTTACTTTGGTAAACAACGAGCCAATGAAAACGTTCTTAACGAGCAGCGGTTATAAAGCAACAAGAATCTTGTTTGAGAAATGGCTGTGATCTACTGGAAATAATTATTCAAATTATCCATACGATTTTTCTCTATCCTCGCTTTGCGGACTTGTTATAAGTTGTTGTATTAAGTATAGAAGTATAGGAAATGATAAGGTTAGAATAAAAATGTGATAGCGAAAAACTGAAGGAGCAAGAAGAACAATAAATAAGAAATTAGCAAAATAAAAAGCAGTGAAACATAGCAGTGTTTGATTATACAACAAGGGCTGTTTTTTATATCGGCCTAAAAATAAATAATCAACACCAAATATTAGAAAAATCATATTCATCGCAAGAAAAATATACAATACAGGATTAAATACGATGGCATATAATGTCGGGTAATGCTTTGGCGTTTTCTTAGATTTATAATGATAAAACTTTTGCGCTTCAGATGCTATTGTATCGTGGTCTTCCATGTACGTATCATATATCTCTAAGGGAGGAAAAATAACTGCTTTCAAATTTGGAAGCGCAAAGTATCTTAAATAGCTACCAGGGTTTTGCAAAATAATAGTCTTGCCGAAGTTGTTGTAAACCGGCCCTAAAGTATTCCAGGTTTTAAAGTATGATTTGCTCGTTGGGTCGTAAACGTGCATGTACTTTTTTAAAGGGCTGTTTATATGCCACATAAAAACAGCCGAAGCACCCGAGTCTGGAAAAATGCTTTTAGTCGTATCCAAAAAATGAGAGGTAAAATTGACCAACTTTTTTACTTCTTTGTCTTTAATTGAAGTTGTATCAATTTTTTCATGTTGTATTATGTGAAGTGCATCGTTAGCAAGCTGCCAGCCACTAAAGGCAGAAAAGGTTTTTATGCCTGTAAAATTTTTAGTAACAATGGAAGTAGCTATTACTATGGCTGCAATTGCAGCAATATTAATACTTATGCTCAAGACCTTGTTTGTAATTGATTGCCTCGACAATAAGATAGCAAAAGCAAAAATTACCGGGAAAAAAATAGCATTGTATCTAAGTTCAAATAAAGAGGCAAGTATAATTAATTGAGCAATTACCAGTAACCAAGATGGCTTCTGCAAAATCCAAATTAACAGGGTAAACCATAGTACGGCAAGACAACTGAAAAAAGGATCAGAAGAAACATAGTTGCTGTAAAAAAGGTAGAAGGGGTTTATTATAAGTAATACAAACAATAGTACTTTAAAACCCCTGATGAAGCTAAAAAGATAGGTGCAGGTGAAAAACAAAAAAAGGTTTGCAAACAAATTACCAAAATACTGGGCGGCAATTAATGCTATATCTGAAGTTGAAAAAAACTTAAAAAATACTATCAACTTACTATATCCAACCGGCCGGAAAGTTACTGGCTGGCCAGTTCTGGCAGCCCCTACCCAGGTGAAAGAGTCTGAGTAGTAACTAGGAACAGGGTAAATGAAACGAAGCGCAATAAAATAAACGGCGCCTATAATTACAGCAGATAAAAACCACGTTTTATTTTCTTTTATTAACAGGTATTTTCTAAATAATTCCGGGTAATACTTCATGCTGCTCAATTGATCTCTTTCCTCCAGGTTTAAAGCTTGTTAGTACCTCTGCGAAAATTGGCCAAAGTTAAACGAAAGAAAAGATGGAATACCAGGCAACATGGTAAACTAAAATAGCAGAATGAAATAATCCGGTTAAAAAACAGCTATAGCAAAACGCTATAGCTGCAGCAGGGCTCTTCCGGTATTATCCAATAATCGACTTAATTGTTTTTAAAGGTATTACAGCCCAGTCGGGACGGTTTTTAAGCTCGTAATTAAGATCGTATAATGCTTTTTCAAGCATATAAGTATCCACCATCATCTGAAAGTCGTTTTTATCGGCAGGAATAAATAAACT
>JBBPZJ010000046.1:0-10946 GCA_038199395.1 Chitinophagales bacterium | reverse complement strand
TTTATAAGTTTTGGAGGCGCTTCTGAAATAACGTTTTTTGGTTGAGTATATGTAAATATAGATTCACCAGTTGTTTGGAATGTTTGTTTTTTAATTTCAATGGCTTTTAAAAGTTGAGTAGTGTCAAGAGTACGAAATTTGATAGCTTCTATTTCCATAAACTGCAGTGAAGTTTGTGTGCCTGGAGTAATTGTGCTGTTAGCATTATAGTTTATAATTTCTGCTATCAGCACACCCGTTGCTTCATCATAATTCAATACTCTTATTGTCCATGCAACTTCGTCTTTGAACTTCTCTGCTTCTAATGGTAAATCAAGGCAACTGATAGATAAAACATTTGCTTCTGAATTTATATAAACTTTGTCTTCATTAAAAATCAAAGTCAGTTCATCATGTCTTCGCAACTGTCCGTTATGTAATAGTTTTTGGTAATAACGGTTTCTTTGCCTGAATAGTTTTTCCAGGTAATCTATGTAAGTATCCCTATAATCATAAATGATTGGAGAAGTTTCGCCTCTTTGCACTCTGCCCAGGTATTGTATCAGTTTGCCTTCAAAAGCAAAAGGATACGCAAGTACAAGACAATTGAGGTCAGTTATGTCAGCACCTTCGCCTATAAATTGTCCGGTAGAAATTAATACCTGAAAATGGCCCTCTTTGATCTGTTTAAATTTTATGTTTCTCGAAGCTTCACTATCTTCTCCCGAAATACTTATTACTTCAAACCGGCTTTTAAGGTATTGGCATATTACATCAATATGTGCTTTTCGCTCTGTCAGCACCAATACTTTTCTCCCTGCGCCCGCTTCAGTTTTAATGTCTTCTGTTATCAGTTGATTTCTTGCAGTGTCATGTATTAGAATTTGTGAAAGCAGTTCAGCAGTATCTGTTTTGTAATCAAAAGGAACAAACAAATTTGTTTCCCTTATTGTGACAGCGATTTTATCTGATGAATTCTGGTCAGCAGTGGCAGGTTTTACCTGGTGAATAACATCACCGATCAGAATAAAGATGAGCTTTTCATCGTTATTTTTTCTAATGGGGGTTGCAGTTAGACCATATAAATAATACGACTGAAACTGTCGTATCACTTGCCTGAATGTTTTTGCAGGAACATGATGACATTCGTCAACAATGATAGTACCGAACGATTTATAAAGCTCAGCGGGATTAGGTGAAGAAGCAATGCTTTGTATCATCGCTACTGTTATGTGGGTACCAATCTTTTGATGCCCTGAAGTTATCTTGCCAATGAAAGCTTTGGCTATGCCTAAAAACGATTCAATTCTTTCAATCCACTGTTCAAACAGTTGTTTTCGATGTACAATAATAAGGGCTGGTTGCTTTTTTTGATAAATAATTGCAAGCGCTATAATTGTTTTACCTGCGCCCGGCGGAGCCACTATGATGCCTATATCTTTTTTGGCAGTAACATCAAGCGATTGCTGCTGATAATCATACAATGAACCTTTAAAAGAGAAGCTGACTTGAGAAAGTTTTTTGCGTTCATCTTTTAGTTGATAAATGATGTTGTGCTCTTTACAATAACGAAGCAGTTTTCCTATAAATCCACGAGGCAAAACAATAGCATCTCTCTTCTCCTCAAGCATTTTAAAATAAGGTTCAATCCCATAAGTGTTTTTCCCCATCCTCTTTTTAATGACGTAATCGGCATTCATAAAGTTCAGGCTTTCACGTAGGAATTGTACCTGTGCAGGCATTAATTGACTTCGCTTAATAATAATCTCATTATTGAATGTAATCAGTAGATCATTTGATGAGGAAAAGCTGACTGCTGAAGTGGAGTCAGTGCTTTCAGTCGATGAAACAAACAACTTGTCGTACGCTTCATCCAAATGTTCAATAGTAACTCTTTTTATATTTTGAAAGAACTGCCCTTGTTCCTGTATGGATGAGCCTGAAACAGGATCAATGAAACAGGAGTTCTGCAGCTCTAAAGCCTTCTTTTGCAGAGGCAGTGCAATCAGGTTCCCCAAACCTTTACCAGAATGAAAATCCTGGTTTGGAAATAACCTGTCGTAGTTGGAGTTTTTATCAAAAGGTGAAATAATCTCTGCATCTTCTAACAGATGCAGCAATATTTTTCTGCTTTTTACTGCCGGATAGTTTTTATTAAAGAAGATCCATACATGACCACCTTTTCCACTTCTTGAGCGTTCCAGGTAAGCTGGTATGTTCAAAGATGCACATGCTTTCAAAAACATCCTGCACTCGTCCATCCAGCTTCTTTTTACCGAAGCTGCTTCATCAAAGTCAGCAACTATAAACCAGGAAGTATTGTCGTTAAGCAACGGGTATATGCCTATTGTTTCTTTGCCGGTCAAATGGTTAAGGATTCTTTCATCTGTCAGCTTTGAATATTCTTTATTCTTAAAATCTTTCAGTTGGCCGCCTGCAGCTTTATGCACTTTATACTCATTCCATTCCATATCATAAGCAGGTATATAACCTTTTTTCCCATCCTTTTCCCATCTTATTGCAAACACATCTTCCCTGCCTTTAAAAAGCGATTTGAAGAGATGAATTTGTGAGATAGAAAAGTCCGGCATGAAATAGTTGAAATAGGCTCTAATGTTATACTTTTCGTTTCACGAAAATAACTCCTTAAAGTTTAGATGCATCCACTAAAAGCTTTGGTGAAAGCTGATAATGAAACGAAATGGGCTGACCGTGCATTTTACGCAACGGTACATAATGGTTCCGCTGGGGGTGCATCCCAAACCAAGGACGCAAGAGTAAAGCTTCATCGGGTTACGAAAGCTGGTAACAAAAAGAAATACTAATAAAATTTTTTGAACGTGGATTTAAAGATTGTAATAAAACTTATTTTATAGCTTGCGCAATCTATTTTAAATACGAATACATGAGAAAAATCGGGTTTTTACTTTGGCTTATAGCTTTTTGTCCTGCAGTCTTACTTGCGCAGGCAAAACTGGTTGAGAAAGTGGTCAAAAAAGGAGATGAGATTGTTATTCCGTATGAAAAATATGTTTTACCCAATGGATTAACGCTTGTAGTGCATGAAGATCATTCTGATCCTGTAGTGCATGTAGATGTTACCTACCACGTTGGGTCTGCACGTGAAGAAATCGGCAAATCAGGATTTGCTCATTTCTTCGAACACATGATGTTTCAGGGAAGCGATAATGTAGCTGACGAGCAGCATTTTAAACTGATAACAGAATCGGGCGGTACTTTAAATGGCAGCACTAACCGTGATCGTACCAATTATTTCGAAACCGTTCCGAGCAATCAACTGGAGAAAATGCTTTGGCTTGAGGCAGACCGTATGGGTTTTTTGCTGGATGCAGTAACACAAAAAAAGTTTGAGGTACAGCGTTCTACAGTAAAAAACGAACGGGGACAAAATTATGATAACCGTCCATATGGGCTGGCGGGAGAAGTAACATCAAAAACGCTTTATCCTTACGGACACCCTTACTCGTGGATGACGATTGGTTATATAGAAGATTTGAATCGCAGCAACGCAAATGATTTAAAGAACTTTTTTCTTCGTTGGTACGGGCCAAATAATGCTACCCTTACAATCGGTGGCGATGTGCAAACTAAGGATGTAGTTAAATTGGTTGAGAAATATTTTGGTCCAATTCCTTCCGGTCCTGCGGTAGCAAAAACAAATCTGCCGGCAGTAAAGCTTGATAAAGACCGTTATACAAGTTATGTAGACAATTATGCAAGAGCCCCTCTTTTGTCTATGACTTTTGTGTCAGTTCCTAATTTCCATCCTGATGGCGCTGCCTTAGACTGTCTTGCCGAAATTTTAGGGCAGGGTCGTAATTCGATCATGTATAAAAACATGGTAAAAACACAATTTGCCAGGCAGGCATCTGCTTTTAATTCCCAAACAGAATTAGCTGGTGAATTCACGATCAGGGTTAGCCCATTTCCGGGAAAGTCTCTTGCTGAAATGGAAAAGCTCGTTAGGCAATCACTGGCCGAGTTTGAAACCCGTGGTGCAACAGACGATGATATAGCGAAATTTAAAAACGCTACAGAAGCAGATGTAATCAATAGCCTTGCCAGTGTTAATGGCAAAGTAAATCAACTTGCATTCTACCAGACTTTTGCAGGCAACCCAAACAGAATTGGTAAGGAGCTGGACATGATCCGCAAGGTTACAAAAGCGGATGTAATGCGTGTATATAACCAATATATAAAAGGTAAGGGGGCAGTCATACTCAGCGTGTTGCCAAAAGGCCAGGAAAACGTAAGGGCTGCAGAAGACAATTTTAAAGTGGACACCAACGGATATAAAAAACCCGATTATGGCTACGCAGGTTTAAAGTACAACAAGCCTAAAGATAATTTCAACAGAAAAGCAATCCCTCCAAGTGGACCCAACCCGGTTGTAAATGTGCCTACTTACTGGAGAAAATCGCTCGCAAACGGAATACAGATTATTGGGGCCGAAAATAATGAGATACCCGTTGTGACCTTACGTATCGCATTGAAGGGTGGACGAATAATAGAAGCAACTGATTTAAACAAAGCCGGACTCGCCAACCTGTTCTCGGGTATGCTGAATGAAGACACTAAAAGCTTCACTAGTGAGCAAATGAGTGTTGAACTTGCCAAGCTCGGTAGCAGCATAAATGTATCTACTACTGAAGATGCCACTGTATTTTCTGTTCAATCGTTGAAGAAAAATCTTGCAAAAACACTTCAGTTACTCGAAGAGCGCATGCTAAGACCACTCTTTAGTGAGGAGGATTTTAACCGAAATAAGAACCAGTTAACCGAAAGCATTCGTAATGCTAAAAGCCAACCCGCTCTTATAGCAAGCCAGGTGTACAATAAGGTTAACTACGGCCCTAACAGCATTTGGTCATTCCCCATGCAGGGAACTATGGAAACAGTAAAAAATATCACATTAGACGATATAAAAAATTATTATGATAATTACATTTCATCGTCAGATGCGAGGGTAGTGGTAGTTGGTGATATAAAAGAAAATGAAATTCTTCCTCAGCTTGCTTTTTTAAACCAGCTTCCTAATAAAAAAGTTACAATACCCACGATGCCTGCCCAAGGTGTTGAAGTTGCAAAAACAAAGATTTACCTGGTTGATGTACCAAATGCAGCACAAACCGAATTTAGGGTAGGTTATGTAACTGCCACTCCTTACGATGCTACCGGCAATTACTATCGCTCTTATCTTACCAATTATCCTTTAGGTGGAGCATTTAACAGTCGTCTCAATCTTAATTTACGGGAAGACAAGGGGTGGACTTATGGAGCACGAAGTGGATATGATGCAAATAAATATACCGGTACGTTTACCTTTAGCAGCGGCATCAGAGCAAACGCTACAGACAGTGCCTTAATTGAAGTAATGCGTGAGTTAAAGGAATATTCAACAACAGGAGTAAAGCCGGAAGAGGTTTCTTTTATGGTAAATTCTATCGGACAAAGTGATGCACGTAATTATGAAACGGGTTTTCAGAAGGCTGGTTTTATCAGCCGAATTCTTGAATACAATCTTCCTGCAGATTTTGTAAAACAACAAAGTGAAATAAGGAAGTCGATCACTAAAACCGATATGGATGCAATTATTAAGAAATATTTAAATCCGGATAAAATGAACATCGTGTTAGTTGGAGATAAAAAATCGATTCTGCCCAAATTACAAAATCTTGGATATGAAATTGTAGAATTGGACTCTGATGGAAACCCTGCGAAATAGTTTGTACAGTGATATTATCACAAAAAACCTCCCGTGCCACCAGGGAGGTTTTTTTTATTGGTTGTACTTTTCTACTCTAGTCATATAATTTCCTGCATTCTGCTTCTAAAATTCCAACCAGTACGACAGGGTGTTCTTTCCACCTTTTGATTTGGGAATCTATCAGTATTGGATATGAAGAGCTAACACCTCCGATTTCTCCTGTTGCAATTCCTGCAACAACCGTCTTGATCTTTGTCTGCCTGATGACATATGAACACATAATGCAAGGTTCATGAGTGGTGTATATAATGCAATCGGATAAGTCTTGCGAGTGTAAGAAGCTAGTTGCTTTTCTTATTGCCTCGATTTCTGCGTGAAAAGTAATGTCGTTGTGCGCCTTTCCCGCTTCAAATCCTGCTGCTATTATTTCTCCGTTTTTTACAATTACTGAACCCACGGGGCTTTCTCCCCGTTGTTTCGCTATAATGGCCAGATCAATGCATTTCAGCATGTAATATTCATCGCTCTTAAGTGCCTCATCGATCATGGTGAGATAAGATTTAATTTAAAAATTTATTGAATTACGATATGATAGCTCTTCAATTCTCAATACCCTATATAACGCCCAAAAAATGTAGCAAGGATTAAATTAGCTTTTTTTATAAAAAAAATAGAACCTGAAAACAGTTTGATCGGATACTTACAGTATTGAAAGAAGTCTTTTTCAGAGTAGCTCGGTTTGTGACCTTTTTCAATCAAATATTTTAAAAAATTCTTCTTCCACGGTTTCACCTTTGCAATAGCGTGGCTCATTAAGTAAGCCGGCTGCGTAAAACCCATGCCCTCTTTACCTATCAAGCTTAATTCAACTTCAGGACAAACAGTTATAGCAGCATTTAGCAGATCCTGGTCGCCTTTGTAGGAGCTTTTTCCATTTTGGTATATTTTTTTTAGATCGCCCCCTTTTTCTTTAAAATTTTCGGTCAGTTCTTTCCACTTATTTAAAAGAGGAGCGTTTTTTCTTTTTATGCCGATGAACCCGCTGTTAACATAAGCAGTCACAGGATTGCAAAAGGATTGATCAACTTTAGCTAATCGTTTCCAGTCCTTTCTCCAGGGATGATTATGATGCACATAATCGAATGAATTGTCAAGACAAAGACAAACGTGATCCTCTAACCAGTTTGAAAAAAAACTCCATGGTGCAGAGACTACAATATCAACGTCGAAATAAAAAATTTTAGTTACAGAAGGAAAATTGTCAAAGGTTTGTTTTATAAAAAAGGGTTTGAAATATGCGAGATGCATATCAGTGTGCACCTTTTCAAAATGAATGATGATGCTATCATTTACGTAAAACGTGTGGCTATTTATGCCTTTCAGTTGATTTACCCACGGAGGAAGATATCCGCGGTAAGCAGTATTGATGAAACCCTTAAAACCGGACTTTGCAAGCGAGTTTGCCAGAGCAGCTACACCGTAGTGATAATCCCCATCATATAAACAAACAACAACTTCATCAAGCCCCGCCAACGCTTCTAACATATTAATATAATTAATTGGGTCATGGGGGGTATTCGATTACGAAACGAAATTACTCTAAAAAGAATTAGTTTTTTGCATGGGCAGAATTAAATAGTGGGTTTTCCTGAATAACTTTTTTGAAAGAATTTTTTTTTGTTATCATCTTTTTTAACATGCCCAGATTGTTATAAAGATGATGCAAATGCGAGACATATTTGTATTTATTCAAACTAAAATAATAACCCTTAAAGGTTAGGATAAGACAGGTTTTAATAATATTTTTTGTGCATCTCAGGCATATATAGCGATAATCATTTTTGATGCTATTTATATTGTTTCTATGAATAAAATAGACACTTAACATGGCATCAGACATGCCAAATGAAAGAAACAATTCTTTGTAATATTTCAAAGAGGTTCTTTTTGCAGGGATATAATGTTTAAAAACGAGACTTTTAGAATAATATATTCTGTAACCTATCTGTTTCAAAGCCAAACATAACTCATGATCGCCGCTACTGATTAAGTTATTCCCAATCCTGTCAGAGACTTGAAACTCAAAATCAAACTTATCTCTCAAGATATTAAATGCGGCCTTATTTAGGACCATTCCTGCACCATATAATACTCCCCGCTCTTCGGTAATGTCTCCTTCTTTTTTCCACTGGCTTCCTACTGCTAATACATGATATTGGTTTTGCCAGAAGTAAGGAGGTTCTTCTTTTTCAAAAACCGGATCGCCTATGCCTCCCAGTGCGCCAATTTGCGGAGACGAATTCATGATGTTCAAGGCAGTATCTAGATAATTTTGATCTAACCAGTTATCATCATCACAAAACAATACATATTTAAACAGGGCTTCTTGTATCCCCTTTTTGCGTGCAGACGACAGTCCGGGATTTGGTTCATGAACTACTTTAAATGATGGCTTGACAGACGTAAAAGAATTCCATATTTCCATGGCTTTTTCTGAAGTGCTATCTGAAGACGCATTGTCAACAACAATAACCTCCCATTTAGAAACCGGAATTTTTTTCTGTAAATATAAATGTTCAAGTGTCGGTTGAAGTCTCAAACTACTATTAAAACAACATACAATAACACTTATTCCTTCTTCCATCCATTACAAGAGATTAATTTAAAATAAAAATTTAGTTTGTAAATATAATTTTATTACATCTTTTTTTTTTTAAAAATATTCAATCCGACATTTCCTCTTTTTTAATGTTAGTTACCGGCTTATCGTTTTTGATAAATTACACCTTGTATAAATACTTCCGTATTTAAGGTTTTATAACTATAATTATTATTAAATTATAACGCACCTTACTGCTATTACTTTCCGGCAATAGAAGAAAACATAGCGCATTACTGTATCTTTTGGCATTGTCTTGATTTTATTAACGACGCTTCCGCTAAAGATTGGTGCGGCTAAATAAAATGGCAAGCCTCTGTCAGTCGAAATTCTTTTGTCACAATGCGCGTTTCAGACATTTCTACAGGTATTTGTTTTATATTTCTATCAGGGCGTTTGGGAGTTGCAGCAGGGCAAATTTGTTAAGAATTAAAGACAATTACCTACACCTGGTTTTGATTACTTTACTGCTATAAACATAAAAACAATAGGCCTCCCGGTTTTACCCTGATGTAGCTTCGTCATTCATCTGCCGATTGCTGTCTTATTGCTATTCTGTAAAAAGACTTATACACGTCTGTTTCGGTGTTTTTTACCACATCATTTGACGCAATAATGCAGCTGCTGTAAACCATTTAAAAACGTATCTTTCAATTCGTATAGAATGGTGAATTTTTCAGCTAAAAAGAGCCATTTGTTGAGTTTGCAACATTTTTAGACTTAACTGGTATTTGATACATTTCCCAGGAATAATTTTTACAACTTAACCTCAAAATATAAATGAATGGCGGTTTTAAAAGCAGACGATTTAACTGTAAAACTTGCTGGTAAGACCATATTAAATCAAATTTCTTTCGCTATTGAGCCGGGGGAACAATGGGCAATTGTCGGGCCTGCAGGTTCGGGTAAAACAACCTTATTAAAAGCGCTGACCGGAAGGTTATTTCACGCCGGTCATGTTACCTTTCATCAAAATAACTCCCAGGTAAGTAAAAAGGTAGTTCTCGTCGAACAGCAACATATTTTTAAAAATCTCTCAAATACCAGCAATTTCTATTATCAGCAACGTTTTAATTCTCAGGATGCAGAAGATGCTATTACAGTTGAAGAAGACTTACAAAATGCTTTTTCTAAAAGTTCATCGTCAAAAGAGCATTTGACAGAGCTAGCCGAATTGTTTGATATTAAAAAACTTTTGTCAGAAAGGCTGATACAATTATCAAACGGAGAAAATAAGAGACTACAAATTGTGAAGGCCCTGCTGTTGCAACCCACCTTTTTGCTGCTCGATAATCCTTTTACGGGTCTTGACGTAAAAAGCAGAGAAAAACTTGGAGATGTACTAAATGACATTGGTAAAAAAGGGGTTCACATCATCATGGTCACGGCGGCTTCTCACATGCCTTGTTTTGTCACCAATGTGTTGTCTCTTTCAACTAACGGTTCTTATACTTCAAAAGCCATTAATGCAGGTGAATGGAATGAAGAACATGCCAAACCTGCGAAAACTTTTTCCTTTGATCATCGGTTGCTAAGGCAACTAACGGTAATTGATACATCTGCTAATTTTCAGTATGTCGTGAGAATGAAAAACGTACATATCACTTACGATCATAAGATTTTAGACAGCATAAACTGGCAAGTACGCAAGGGCGAAAGATGGTCTTTATCCGGCCCCAATGGTTCAGGAAAGTCCACATTGCTAAGTTTGGTCAATGCCGATAATCCGCAGGCTTATGCCAACGAGATCTATTTATTTGACAGAAGGAGAGGAACAGGAGAAACGATATGGGATATTAAAAAGAAGACAGGGTTTGTATCACCAGAGCTACATTTATATTTTGAAAAAGGAACCAATTGCTTTGATGTAGTAGCCTCAGGGTTATTTGACACAATCGGTTTGTTTAGAAAAATAAATGAACAACAATCAGCTCTTGTGGTCAAATGGATGCAGCTTTTAAAAATAGAGCATCTTCGTAGAACGTTTCTAAACCAGCTTTCAAACAGTGAGCAACGGCTTGTATTGCTTGCACGTGCTCTTGTCAAAAATCCTCCGCTGCTTATTTTAGATGAACCTTGCCAGGGATTGGATGAAGAGCAAACATCTATGTTCAAAGAAATTATAAACGAGGTCTGTGTGATGGGCAATAAGACTCTTATTTATGTGTCTCACTATGCCCATGAAATACCTGAATGCGTAACCAAATTTATTAAGCTGGAAAAGGGAAAAAGAGTGGAATGAGAAAAGAATATTCTTATGTTCGAATAACTTTTATGTTATGATAAGACAAATTTTGAGTAACTATGTTAGCGGTATTTTCAAAAAAGGATTGACTCTCATTTTCGCTTATAACTAAAAGCTCACTTCATTTATTATTTTTAGTTTAGATTTCGCCTTTTGTTTACTCATTGGCCATTGCCGATAACTTCATTTGCCTTGCATTCTCATGCCCAACATATTTTTCTATGCGGCTTTCCATTAGATAATGACTGGTGTCATAAGAATAGCTACCAGAAATTTATAACTGTAACCCAGCAATGAAATAGAAAGAACGGTAGACCAGCTCCAGCCCTTACCAA
>JBBPZJ010000045.1:0-9672 GCA_038199395.1 Chitinophagales bacterium | reverse complement strand
ACAAAGACAGTTAATAAAAACTGATTCAACACAATTATTAAAAACTTAAACTAACAATTTATGAAAAGTATTATTCTTTGTACGCTACTGCTGATTACTACCATCTATTCTTATTCGCAGCAAGCCGATTCTTTAAAAAAATTTACCCGTGAATACTACCTGCAAGAAAGTATCAATCAAAAGGGAGGTGCTTGGATATTAACCACAGCAGGAACGATTGGATTAGTCATTACATTTTCATCTAACGTCAGCAATTCATTAAATATGGCTGGTTATAACACTGTTTCTACCCTAGACTACTTATTTGGTTCAACTACGAATATGCCCCCACATCCGCGTCATTCTTATACAGTCCCTTATCTTTTGAGTTCCGCTGGTATAGCAGGAGGCATCGTTTTATTTATAGCTGCTGCAAAAAATAAAAGAAAAGCTAAAAGTGTTTCTCTCAACTTAAAAATGGAAAAAATACCTGTGCTACAGCCCTTAGGAATAACCCAATATCCTTATCCTGCCATAGTAGTAAATCTTAAAGTGAAGTAAAAGCTGAGAGCTAGATTTAATATTCATAAAGCATCATTTATCTATGCACCAATATTCCGTTATAGAAATAGGCAGAAGCACTTTATTTGGGGAAAAAGCGTTCTGTTAATTTAAAAAGATATCTTACACTTTACAATTATATTTAATAATCACAAACCTATCCATGAAAACAATTCTTTTGAAAACTAATCTTATAACACTCTTATTTATATTTGTTTATGTCAACTTATCCGTTGCCCAAGACACAACATATAAGTATTATAATATGAATGGAAGGGAAATTAATAAAGACAGTGCTTATTCGTACGCCAAAATTTTTAAGCAGGATAGACTTTGGGCTAAAATGGAGTTTCTGTCAAGTGAAAATATGCTACTCAGCGAGGGTTATTACCTTGATAATAAATTAGAAAAGAAACATGGAACATTTAAAAGGTACTGGAATGGAACTATTTCAAATGTTGACTTATATGAGAATAACAAGATTAAAAAAGAGGAGTATTTTTATGAAAGCGGAACAAAGAAAGCTCAAATAACTTATACATCAAATCGCACATTGGAGCTTGGATGGGATGAGAATGGGACGGAAATACCAAACTATATTTTTTTTAGGGAGGCTAAATTTCCAGGAGGCATGGATGGATGGAAATCATACGTGGAAAGCAAACTTGAGCCGTTAGTGGCAACAAGATCAAATGCACCAATTGTGTATATACTGTTAAAGTTCAATTTATAGTAGATAAGGAAGGTAACATCAGTAATGTAAAGACACTAGAGGTTCCTGAAGCATGTAAGGCATGTGGAGAAGAAGCAATTCAAATTATTAAAAAGGCACCGAAGTGGGAACCAGCATATCAATATGGCAAACCAGTTATTTATCAAGCATTTCAATATCTCTCCTGGCAGGTATCAGGAAGATAACCTTCTTTACTGTTTCTAGTATTTTTATAGGTTTTAGTTCAGAGCAAGACGTTATTCGCAGGTATTATTACAAACATTAATCTAATCGATACCCCGAAGACGTTCCTTCAAACAAATAAGTGACAGGGCGGCGCTTGCTAAGTAGCCACGAAGCGTTATCAGTGCAAATGAAGACAGCAGGGTGTAACCATCTTTATTGCCTTCGCCATGCACCAATTTTATGCGCATGTTCTTGCTGTCAATGTCTCCAAGCTTAATGCGGCTGCATTCTTCCAGACGCACTCCGGTGCTGTAGAATAATTGTATTATTGCCTGTTGCTTTAGTGTAGATGCAATGCCCAGCAGTCGACGTATCTGCTCAATACTCATTACATTAGGCAACTGAAACCCTCCGCCGGGATAAAGCTTTGAAGGAAGATCGTAAGGCCGCTTAAGTATTTGTTTGAAGAAGAAGGAAACACTTGAAGCAAGCAACCTGCACTTGGAAAACCCACTGTTAAATGTCTTTTTGATATAGCAGATATATAACTCTATCTGCTCTGCTGTAAGATCTGCCGGACTGACATCCGGGTAGTACTCAAAGATAAAACGCATCTCACGAACATAATTGCAAGTACTGCGAACAGAATAGCCACCCACCTTCATTACCTGTTGCAGCTTAAGAAGAACAGCCTCTGCCGGAGGAGCTAATTTTTTTTAGGAACCTTTTTAATAATCTTTAAAATTTAGAACCTTAAATTACAAAAGGATTCCCGGTAATGGTTTCCCGAGGTACGAGGGTTTGGTTCAACATCCGAATTGGTGAAAGCATAAGAACTGTTATAAAGTGACATCTCTCTTAGTATCTTTTTTAATAGATATGAGCAATAAATCGGGTACTGATATTATTTCTCTCCGTAAATGCATAAGGTTTAATTAAAAAAGTTAACTAATGGCAGGAATGCCACAAGTCATTGATACTGAAAATTTACATTTGGCTTCTTTAGACTTGCTATTTATAATCTCGCAAGTACCTAAATAAATAGCTTTGGCATAAACACAGCTAAAAATGGCATTTGAGGAGGGCAATAGAGGTTTACAATACATTTTGGCAACCAATAAATACAATACAATACCAAAACCTGTCGAGAATTGAACAGGAGTAAGTAACAACAACCAGAAACTAAAATTAGTAGAACGTGTGTAAAATAAGAGTTGATTTTTTATATTTTATCCTACTTTTATATTGCTATTCAAAGACAGTTTTTCATGCGAAATTCGTGAGTTCAAATAAAAACGGCTATATAAGTATTTGATAATCAAAACTATAAGTAGTAGGTTCTGTTCCCTAACTCTCCGCCTAAAAGGTCATCAAAATCATGTTCACCATAATCAAAAATTAATTCGAACAAAGATTCTGATGATATATTATCGCCTTCACAAAAGCTGTTTTGTTTCCGTACTGAATGCTTTTTAAATAAATGTTTCTAAAAGGAGCCACATCCTGTAGCCTGTTTTTTTCTGATAAAGTAGGAATGACATTGGCTTTGTCTTCTTTTTTATAAAAATACTTAGTGACGTTTCCTTTATCATCGTAGCTGTATTCAAGACACGATTTGAATATCTTATTTTCTTCTCTGGCATCGGGACTAAACAGCTTTGCTTCATTGCTTTAGCCAAAAACAGAAACGACATTTTCTTTTGTTCTTACCTGCCAGTAAACTTTGCCATCTTCTTTAATTTTTCAATTCGTGCGAAGCCACCTTCAATACGTGAACGATAAAGGGTTGTTGTTTTATTTCCTTCCGTTGTTTTCTTCTTTTTCCATTTACCGTTCTCTTTTTCATCTAAGTAATGAACCAAATCTTTAGTTGAATTGCTATAGTTTGTTGGATTATACCTGACATAACTTTACAAAGAGCAACATATCCTTAAAAAGATAAACTTTCATCCCAATCTGGACAAGCCAGAACCAAAGAGCCCAGCGGTTCCGTTAGTAAATAAAACCCTTGCCAGGTAAGAGTTTGAGCACGGGAGGAAAAAATATTTTTTCGGGCTAATTGATTTGTGGACTGGTAAATAGGGACAAAAACAGGGCTGTAGGTGTTGGTTTCCCAAATTTAAACTATTTTAATAAACGACAATTTGGGATGCACCCGAACTGCATCCTATTGCAGTTTATTCTTTATACTGCATTCAATACGTTTTGTTTGAAATTAGTTAGCTCATTAGCATACTCTAAAAGAACGTCATCTTCAAAGCTATCTAAATAATTTTCAGTAGTTGCTACACTACTATGACCTAACGCATCTTTAATAAAAGATGTTGGTGCACCCTTGCGTTTCATTACAGTTGAAAATGTGTGACGGGCTGCATAAGTCCCTGTTTTGTTTTCAATACCTAAATCTTCGCATATTTCATACATTCTTTTGTTAACCCACTTGATAAAGCGTTGGCAGCGGTTCTTAATTGTTTTTGCAGAAAGACCGGCTTCGAGAATTGAAAAAAGGTAAGGGTTTGCCGGGTCTGTGCTTTTATACTTTTCTATTGTGGCGAGTGCCCTTGAATTAAGACCGACTTTGATTGGACGCAAATCTTTCTTTTTTGTTCTGATAGTTTTTTGCCTGTAGAAAGTAAGGTAGTTGCCGCTTATGTTTGATGGCTTCAAAGAAATAATATCTGCAAAGTTTATCCCACTACATAAGTAAGAGAATATCCAAAAGTCAATGCTTCTTTGTTGGTCTGCCTTAGCCGGAGTGTAAGTAAGTATGTGATTTATGTCAAAGTCTTTCAAAGCCTTTTTTACGTTTTGACCTGTAGGTATTTCGTAACTTTTAAAAGGATAAGCATCCCGTGAAAGGAATTTATCTTTAATCGCGTTATTGATTATTGACCTAAGATTTCTCATGTAAATACTGATAGTGCTTAACGACTTGTTTTCACTACGAAGGTGCTTTTCATAAGTTTGAAGAAAGGCTGGAGTAATATCCTGTATCTGTAGATTTTTTTTAAACTCGTTAATAGAAT
This sequence comes from Chitinophagales bacterium, assembly GCA_038199395.1. Lineage (GTDB taxonomy): Bacteria > Bacteroidota > Bacteroidia > Chitinophagales > Chitinophagaceae > Segetibacter. The sequence continues at coordinate 5,208 of JBBPZJ010000045.1, read as the reverse complement.
TGATTGTAGTTTGGTAAGTGCCTGCCGTTCCTACTTGGTCATTTGCTTTCAACAAATTTATTGTTGTGGTAAACCAATCGGTTAACATTCTGCTTGTAGTGGCAGTAGGAGTAGCTACATTTCCTTTTATAAATGCATCTTCAAAAGTAACAAACGAAAAAGGTTTGATAGTGGTAACCACATCTTCTGCCTGCGATTGTAACGCATTCATCTTCTTCTTGATTTCCTTTAAATCCTCATCACGAAGTTTTGCACTGTTCAACTTTGCCCAGTCTTCCTTTGTAACATGGAATTTTGTAGCGTATCGCCTTTTGTGGGGCTTCTGATAAATATTGAGTTTTACCAGGCATTTGCCGTCCGAATTTGGACGGGATGCATCTAAAAAAAAGCTGACAAAAACTTGTGGCTGTTCCATTTTTCTAAGCGTTTAATTAAGTAATGTGACCACGAATGTGACCATAAAGTTACTAATAAATGCTAAAGAAGTAGCAATAAAGGAAACTATTTTTCCACAATTAATTGATTTTTAGCTTGTTAAGTTAAGAAAGGAAGACAAGGGATAACAAAAGAAAAGTAATAACTCTGCCTTACAAGCAGAGGGTCCGCGGTTCGAACCCGTGTGCTCCCACTTGAAAAAAAAGGTTTAGAAGAAAAACTTCTAAACCTTTTTTTTATGTGCACACAACTTGCACAAGAATAAATGGTAAAAACGAGTAGATATGTGCTGCTGCTAAGTCTCGGTTTCATTGACACATTTTGCAGCACCTCTACTTTGACTGATACGCTCCATAGACTGCATCGCGAAAGCTCTTATGCAACTTTCCGTAAAATGGCATTTCCTGCACAAACAAGACTGCTGTAAGATCATTTACCGGATCAACCCAGAACAAGGTACTGGCAGCACCGTCCCAAAAGAACTCTCCTACCACACCATTGTTTTCCTCTTTTGATGCCGGTTGACGAAGACGAACAGCAAAATCAATCCCAAATCCAACCTGCCCTTTGCTGGGTAGCCACATCCGTTGTTTAATGGTGTCTGACAACTGATTCGTTGCCATTAGTTTTATAGTTTTCGGCTTTAAGATTCTGGCTTTACCCCATTTACCTTTGTTCAACAACATTTGTGCAAACTTCATGTAATCATCCAGTGTTGACGTAAGTCCAAACCCTCCTGGCTTTAATGGATAATTTTTGATATTGAAAGTACTTTCGTCATCCGGCACAAGAGTTAACTGTCCGTCTTCACTTTTGCGGTACATGCCGGCCAACCTTTTCCTGTCGTTCTCTGCAACCACGTAACTTGTGTTGGTCATGCCCAGCGGATCAAAAATCGTTTCTTTCAAGTATTGGTCAAATGGTTTTCCTGAGATACGCTCCACCAGGTAAGCCTGAACATCCACCGAAGGGCCGTAAGCCCATTGATCTCCCGGCTGAAAAAGCAATGGCAGAGTGGCCAGTTTTTTTGCCATTTCGCTAAGCGTATTGTTAGGGTTCAAAGGGTCTGCCTTTTTTACTAATTCGCTTAAACCTGGGAGTTCCGTGCTTGTCACAAATCCGGAAGTATGACGGGTAAGGTCGCGGATAGTGACAGGACGTTTTGCCGCTTCAACTACCATGTTACCTGACGCGTCGACCCCTTTATAAACTTTCATATTCGTAACTCAGGTGCATATTTCGAGAGAGGGTCATCAAGCTGGAAAGCGCCTTTTTCATAAAGCGTCATCAGCGCTACCCCCGATACCGGCTTGGTCATTGAATAAAGGCGTACAATTGTTCTACGGTCCATAGGAACTTTTGCCTCGCGATTTGAATAGCCAAAGGCATTATAATACACCTCTTTGTTTTTTTCGAAAATCAGTGCAGATACACCCGCTACTTTGCCGGAATCAACAAAGCTTTTTAAGGTAGAATCGATACGGGCCCTTGCCAGTTTATCAATTACAGTTGCGGCTTTTGGATCCTTATTAATGGTGTCACTTTGTTGGAAAGAACTGCTTAAAAGAAAAATGAACAATAAAACAGAGATAATTTTATCCATTGTTTTTGCTTATTGCAATGCAGATTTGCAGAGATCGTTTGCTGTTACCAAAGATCAAATATAGAGCTTCTTCTAAAACGCTGCTTATACAATGCGCAACCCTGTTGTTCTGAAGCATGAGGAATATAATGAGCGCCTATTAAGGCATTACTCTTATAAACTCACCGTTTATATTGTCTGTTTTGTTAATCCTCGTATTGTTCTGTGAAGTGGATGACCGAATGCAGTTGCCGGTTAAATGAGCAAACGGTAAGTTGGAGTTATGGCATGAAGTGCCACAACCGGAACTGCGGGTAGCCATGCGTAGCAAGCCCAATTATTGTTCTAATTATTCTCTCTGCTACCTAAAACCGCCGCTGCAACCCGACAGAAACATCTACCTGGTTACCTGTCACCCCCGATTGGTATTCCTGTTTTAGCAACCCGGCTTTTATAGAAATAACGTTCATTTTGGCAACGGAGTGGTTAAAGCTTACAGATACTTGCCTCGAATTTAGCCTGTTTTTATTGTTGTATTGTATGCTGATTGCACGGTCATCAGGAGAAATGCCCGAACCTATGCTTGCACCAATATAATCGTCTGCTCCATGAAAATAATACCTGGTTAGCAGGCTATATGAATGTGAAACTCCCACAGTGCCAGGAGTAACATAAGAACGTGCTCCAAACAAAAAGTTGCTATAGTACTTGCCAACATACAAAGTGTATATAAAAGTTGAAGTTCCAAAGTTCAGGTAACGAATGCCGGCCTCCGCCTCATAACTACGGGGCAGGTTAGCGTATAACGAGAAGCCTGCCCTGTATTTCGGAAAAACACTTTCACCAGGTGAATAACCAACACTAACATAACTGTAAAATGTTTTGCTGATATGCGGATAAGCGTCTACCTCACCCTGCCAGCCGTTGCTGCCGAAGCGGTTGGCGTAATTTACATTAGCTGAAAAGGAGCCGGCTTTTGTATACCTGCTATATCCTATACTTGCCAAATGCCAGGGTTGGTTAAACTGTTTGTCGAAGTGAGAATAATCGTAGCTAATTCCTATTTTGTTTACTGCCACGGCATCTTTTAGCAATGAAGCCAGAGCCAGTGCAGCAGTATTGCGTTTGTTTGATTTCAATAACTGATCAACGACCTGTGATGCTTCTTTATATTGTTTAAGTGCATTTAGGATCTTTGCTTTTCTCAATAATAATTCAGCAGATATGGGATGGGAGGTCAGTCCGTTACTGCAAACAGTTAAGGCTTTGTCGTAATGGTCATTCCAGTATTCAAGATCTGAATAAGCAATACTTGCGTCTTCATTTGAAGGCGCATAGGTAAGCACTTGCTGATAATGATACAAGGCTGTATCGTACTGTTTGTTCCACGTGTACAATCTACCCAAAAATACCTCGATGTCAGCATATTGAGGCGCTTGCAAGAGTGCTTGTTTCGCCAGTTGTTTTGCCTTATTGTCGTCCTTTTCTTCAAAAGAAGCGTTGCGAGCAGCTTTGAATAATTCATCAGGGCTTGCAGGTGTTTGCGCTTTTACAATAGCAGTTACATGTAAAAGGGTAATAAGTAACAGCGTTCGAATGTTCATAGTGGTAGGAGTACAATAAGTATATGTAACGCTAAAAGCCGGTCTGCATTATCCCGGCATTTATTTTTAAACAGATTATAATGGTTTTAAAAGCGCCTTTTTGATTTTTCCGGATTAATTGGTAGCAGGCAGCGCTCGTTTATGCAACGTTGTCACCCCTATGTATTTGTATTTTTTCATTCGGCTTTTTTTATGTCTTTAGCAATACTTAATCATCCATAAATAATCTTTCGTTTCACCAGTATGGCGTTTATAAAAGATGATATGAAAGAGGTGATGATGGATTTCCGCTTAAACTTAGGTTGATGAATAATGGTTTGCCGTAGAAGTGAGTGACACAACAATGTCACATTCTTATTCTTCAGCTCGATCAAAAAAAAATAATTCTTCTTACTTAACAACCATCTTATCAGGAATGAGGGGTGCGCCGTTTATTAGCCTGTTATTTTTTTGACGGAACAATAAAAATGCATATTGAAGCTCTTTCTTTTTCACATCATTTTCAACAGGGTCAAGGTTCATGTTATTACTTATTGTATACAGGTCGTTGCCGCTGAGCATATAATTATCCATTACAAAATCAACGAGGTCGTTTTTAGTTTGTATTAGCGGGTAAGCATGAACATTTCTAAAAGTTTCGGTTGTATCAAGACCACTTCCAAGCCAAGAAGCCTGTGCAGCAATGGGGAAATGATATTGATGACCCATGAATGAAAGAAGCGTAGGAGTAATGTCTAAATGAGACGATACGGAAGCAATTGTTTTGCTGCGCTTTAGCAAAGGTGAATAAATAATAAGGGGTACGTGATAGCGGTCAATTTTAGAAGCCATCGGTATTTCGGGCATACGGTGATCGCCTGTTATAATGAAAATGGTATTGCTGAAGTCTGCACGTTGTGAATAGACATGAATGAAGTTGCGGATGGCATTGTCTGCATATAAGATGCTTGAATATTGATTTTTATAAAACCTGTGTTCCTGTTTCTGTGCCTCTGTGAAACCGAGTGTTTGCATGCGATGCTCAAACAATCCAAGGTATTTATCCTGTTCACTTATAAGGAAAGGGTTATGCGTAGAAAGTGTAAGTACAATATTGCAATAAGGTTGTGTCCGGTTATTGGTCTCATTGTATTTTCTGAAGACTTCCTCATCACCATAACCCCAGCCAAATCCGCTGCTAGACGGCATGGTTTGATAGGCGGATGAGAATGACTTTTTATCAACAACCGTTGTTCCGTTCATCTTAAGAAACGAGCTCATGTTATCAAAGCTGGCATCGCCTCCATAAGTAAAGTCAGATGAATAACCTTGTTTTTTCAGGATGTTCAACAGGGATACATGCGCAGGCATTTTGTCTCCCATTTCCAAAAATCCGTTTTTTTCATACGGCAATGAAGCAAACATGGATGGCAGCATTGCGAAGGTTCGTCCACCGGCACTTAAAAAGTTAGACCAGTAAAGGCTTTTATCAGAAAGCGAATCTAAGAATGGGGTAAAACTGCCTAAGTAAGCGTCTTTGTTGGAGAACGCACGTCCAAGTCCTTCAACAACAATAAAGACAAAATTTGGAGCGGCAGTTTTCTTATT
>JBBPZJ010000044.1:0-5232 GCA_038199395.1 Chitinophagales bacterium | reverse complement strand
TTATCCACATTCACAAATTTGCTTGCTACTTTTTTTTCTTAGAATTCTACAGCCCTGCGTCCGGTGCGGCTCTTTACTTCATTGATAATTCTTTCATCAAGAGTGTCTCGGTTTGGTAATGTGGTGCCAACATTTTGCAATACAGCATTATAAGCATCAGCGGCGGTTTGGGTGCTAATAGATTCAGCCACAAAAGGAATATCAACTTTTGAAGCCGCAGCATCTGCCTCAGTCCCTTTGTCCATTACTACACCCAGCCAGTTATTGTTAGTAACAGTGGGTGAACCGTCCATATAATTTCCGTTTATGTAAAACTTGCCGTAGGGCAGCGTCTTCGTTTTATACGGATTAAAGATTCGTTCTTTCACCGCAGTCTGAGTAGACGGGCCATACTTGTAATAATTGTTTACAATGTTATAGTTTCCACCTTCACCGGCGTAGGCGTTATTATGTCCCCAATCAAAAATTACGTTATTTCTAAAGTCCACAAATTCTTCCGGTATGTTTCTTTCTCCATCAAAACGAGGCGTTCTACTGGCGCAATGGGCAAAAAGATTGTGATGGCCGCTTGTATGCTTACCTCCCCAAATGCCGCCGTAGCCGTGGTGTTCATAGTCTTTATCGCCCGTCTCAAAATGATAAGAATAATTCAGCGGTTCGGCGATTAAGTTCCACGATAACGTAGTACTGTCGCCCGCGTACACCGAAAACACCTCGTCGGTGCTCCAGCCAATGCTGCAATGATCTATGATAATATTGTTTCTGCGTGTACCGCCAAAAGCGTCATCACCGCCATTGCCATCTACCATTCCACCCCGTTGGTTCTTATCACCCATTCTAAATCGAATGTACCTTACGATAATATTATTTCCGCCTAAAGAGACCGGAAAATCTGCCAGGCAAATACCATCACCGGGAGCCGTTTGACCAGCAATAGTGGTGTTGGATTTAATAGACAGTTTAGAGTTGAGGTGAATAGTACCGGAAACAGCAAAGACGACCATTTTAGGTTTGTTATTTTCTACTGCATCACGAAAACTTCCAGGTCCATCATCATTTAGGTTTGAGACAATCATTACCTTACCTCCGCGGCCACCGGTAGTATATTTTCCAAACCCTTCTGCACCTGGAAAGGCAAGAGCGCCAGGTGTATCAGTAATAATAGCAGCGGTAGCCGAAACTTTTTTAGCTGCACAGGACGTAACAAAAAGAGGAAAGCATATTAAAAGGATTGAAAGCAATTTTATTGTCATTATGAATATTTGTACGTTAAAAATTTAATTGAACCCCGGTTTCCAGTTGCCAAAAACCTCTTGAATAGTGATGCCTTTTGCCTCCGTTTCTGAAAGCTGCCTTGTCCATTCAAGCCTGTTTAAGCTACTGCTTCCCGGCCCATAACTTTTATACTCCGCATACCGGGCAGTTGTATGGTTTTCATTATTATTCCATGTCGACCAGCCTCCTGGTTTTATGTGCTTATCTATATAACAATGGATATAAGTTACACTTGAATAAGGACGCCAGGGCCTTCCGAGAGAAACAGATTTTAATGAAGAGTCGCCAGTAAGAATACAATCATTGAAAATATATCCGTACGGGTTGTTTTTTGGAGTAGATGCAGCAGTAACATGCGAATTTTTTTTACTGTGGATATGGCACTGCTGAAACCAAACTGTTGAAGAGCCAAAAATAAAATCAGTAGTTCCCTCGATATAGCAGTTCTTATAATACTGCCTGCTGCTATCATTGTTGGTAAATAAAACATCCTGGTCGCCAACAAAACGACAATTGTTGAAAGCTGCTTTATCGCCGTCTGCTTCTATAGCAACAGCTTGCCCCGCAATGATGCCTGCATCGTTTTGAAAGGTCAAGTTTTCAGCAGTGAAATTATCAGCAAGCATTAAAAAGCTGAACGATGTTCTTGTATTGATAGTATCGCCGTTTGAACCAACTTTACCTGTATGATCATCATAAGTTAAAACAGTATTGAATTTATCTTCACCTACTAACGTTATGTAGTCCTTACCCCTGCCTAACAACACCTTTTCTTTGTAGATGCCGTTCTTAATAAAAATGGCAACCGTATTTCTATTGTTGAATGGGATAGAATTGAATGCGGACTGCACTGTTTTAAAATCACCTGTACCATCCTGCGCAACTGTTAGTCTTTTTTTTGTTTGTGCCGCCAGGTTCAGAGACAGCAAAACATACAGGAATAAAATAGAAATATTTTTGCTTAAGATGATCATTTTCATTCTGGAACTGTAGGTTATGATACTGGTGCAAATTACCCTGTTACTGAAGTTGTGTTGATGTAAAAACGTTGTATAACGCACTATGATTTTACCATTTTAGTAAGCCCTCTTATCGCCCTTATATCAGTATTATTTAACCGGTAGTTTTACGATTCTATTTGCTACATCAAGATTGAGGCGTCTAATTTCAGCCAATACAAGTTCAGCCATTCTTCTTGCTCCTAGTTCGTTAAAATGTGTGTCATCCTGCCGACCTTCAGGATAATTGGGATTTTCGTTAGGGTTTAAATAATTGAAGAATAGTTTGGAATTTTCGACACCTGCCTGCTGTAATACTTGCTGGCTTTTCTTGTCAAGATCAATTAAGGGAACATTTTGTTGGCGGGCTACCGTTCGAACAATCTCTGAATATTCCTGGTGTGTGTCGACAAGGTTTCCTGTAGAGTCAAACTTTCTTCGTGCAACAGGTGTAATGAGGACAGGAATAGAATTTTTGTTCCTTGTTTCGGTAACATATTTTACAAGATAATTTTTGAACTCATCAGGCTTTGTAGAGGCTGCCTTTGTTTGAACTTCATCATTGTGACCAAATTGAATCAGTACATAGTCGCCTTTCTGCAAACTGTCAGTAACAGCTTTCCAACGACCTTCATTAATGAACGATTTTGTGCTTCTGCCATTCATTGCTCTGTTATCAACCTGAACAGTAGAATCGAAGAAATAGGCAAAAGGCATCCCCCAGCCGGTTTCGGGGTAAGCTTTCACTTCTTTTTTTGCAATGGTAGAATCTCCTACCAAATACACTTTTGTCCGTTTTTCAAAAGGCAATGCGAAGGACATCAATATTAAAAAGGATACTACTAAGAAACTTTTGACCGGTACTTCAATCATTCTGCTGAAATTCTAAGAATATAATTACGATAGATAGTTTGACAATAAAAAAGAAAGCTGCCGCAGTTATATGACGACCACCTTAATAAACCTTTTAATTTAAAGTTTAATTAATACCCGGGATTTTGCGAGAGATTAGGATTAGCATCTCTTGCATTCTGAGGTATTGGTAATAATTCTGACTTATTTGCAACAAACCCTGTAGCAAACCTTGCATTAGCCGTGGTATTTATAGCTGCACTTATCCACGCAAGCTTAGTTGTTCCTGACGGTGTTGCTGTGGGAGCAGGTTTGTAATATGAGTTAAACCAGATGCCAGAGTTATCAGCGGCAGACGTTGTTCGATAATACATAGAAACAGGAAGGTTGGCAATATTAGCAGCATAAGCCGGAGGGCCAGCCATGTAGGTAACAGAGATAGTACCCGTAGCTGTTGACATCTTAACCAGGTTAGCCCTTGTTTCTGTGATAGCAGTAGCAATTAAATTCCACCTGATAAGATCATACTTTCTTACTCCTTCCCCACCTAATTCCAATGATCTTTCTTTTACAAGGGCTTCAAAAAACTGCGCTTTACTTAAGCCAGGTGTAAGATCAACGGTAGCATCAGCAGTTGCTATGGGCTTACCAAATCCACGTCTTCTCACCATATTAACCGCATTGAATGCCGCAGCAGTTGGTCCGTTTATTTCATTTTCTGCTTCTGCAAACATTAATAAAACATCGGAATATCTTAGAATTTGCCACTTCAAACTAAAATATTGTACCTGGTTGGCAGTAGCAATAGCAGGATTACTAATCCAGTCTCTACGGTACTTTCCATCATTTAAAGCAGTGATCGTCTGTCCAATTTTTGTTTGTCCATCCGCCGCTACGTTGTATGGAGCAATAGTAACATCGCGCCGTGTGTCTGTAGAGTCAAAGAGATATAAATACGTTGGCAAGGGGTTGACGCTGCTATTTCCAAGGTTATTTACCCTGGGGCCATTGTAATATCCAAGCTTAGTATCTTCAGCGCCTCCCTGCCCAATACCACTGGCCTGGAACATCAGTTCTCCATTGGGATCAGCCGGTACATGTGAACCTACCTGGTCTTTCCAAAGAGCTCTGAAGCTTGGGTTTAGCGAATGTTGACCCGATGTAATAACATCATTCGTTTCATCTTTTGCTATCTGGTAAAATTTATGGTAATCAGCAGTTCTCCGCATTCCACCTGTTTGACGCAGCGAAAATCCTCCCCGGAATAAAGCAATTCTTGCTCGTAAACCTTTAACTGTTCCTTTGGTTATCCTTTCGTTAGGAGCATCGCCAATTGTATTCAGGTCGTTTCGCCATGGAATTAAATCGGCTGCAACCCTTAAATCTTCTATTATTTTATTGTAAAGAGTATCACGGTCTATTCTTACGGGAAATGGATCTTCAGAAGCCTGCACATAAGAAGGAACGAAATGAATTGGCAAATCACCCCAGTTCTTTATTGCTTCAAAATAGTATTGGGCTCTTAGAGTTAAAGCCTCGCCCAACATTCGTTGTAGCTGCTTTTTTTGCTGATCGCTTCCGTTTGCATACATGCTCATCTTAGGTATTCTGTCAATACAAATATTAGCATAAGCAATACCCTGAAATATTTGATTGAAAGGACCTGATAATTGTGCATTACTTGGAGAAGCCTGAAAGCGGGCAATGTCTCTTCTGTCATTATCAGTGTTGCCTGTGGGCCCCTGCATTTCGTCGTTATCCAATGGATAGTAAAGGCTTAAACGAATACCATAACCAGCATCCCCCACCAATCTGCTGTAAACGCCTATAATTGCCTGGTAAGTTGTATTTACATCACTAAATACAGTTTCTGGTCCAACATCTGTAATAGGTTGTTGGTCGAGGAATTTTTTACAACTGCCAAGAGTTAGCATTAAGCAAAGAGCAGTAATAAGTATGTCTATTTTATTTAAATATTTCGATTTCATATTGCAGGAAACGTTTTAAGTTAAAAGGAGGCATTTATACCGAAAATAAAACTGCGGCTTTTTGGATAGGCTGAATAATCAAGATTAGGTGTTAATGGATTACTTCTCACGCTAACCTC
>JBBPZJ010000043.1:0-5237 GCA_038199395.1 Chitinophagales bacterium | reverse complement strand
CGAAAGCCTGGTTGCTATTACCGTTTAACTGAGAAAAACCGGGATTAGCACTTTTCAAATTGTTAGGGTTCTGATCAAGCCTTGTATTTGATCTCCAGTCAACGCCTCTCATGTAACTGGCTTTTACTTCGAAAAATCAGAAAAAGTAATTGAATTAATGATGAGTGTTCTGAGTAGTCTCTGCTTTCATTACTTGAGTGGAAGCCTTGTATAGGGTGTTTAGACTAGTCAAAATGACAAAGGCTCCCACACTAATAAACATTGTTTTTAGTGGTAGTTTACCTACCAGTCTTGCTGCAATAGGTGCTGCGATCAACCCCCCGATAATTAATCCTAACACATCTAAAAGGGGCACACTTTTTAAAAGAATAAAAAAAGTAATAGAACTGGCAAGTACGACAAAAAATTCAGCTAGACAAACAGATCCGATAACATATCGGGCGCTTCTTCTTTTTGCAATTAATGTACTGGTCACCAGTGTACCCCAGCCGCCGCCTGCAAAAGCATCCATAAAACCCCCGGCAGAGGCAAGCCAACCGGCTTTTTTTACTTTTTCCTTGAATTGCCTTTTGCCAAATGCTTTTTGCACAATATAGCAACCCAGATAAAGTGTATAAATAGAAAGAGGAATACGAACGTAAGTGGAATATTTTTGGCCCAGGAAAGCAAGCGAGGCCCCTACAATTGCACCGATAACACCGGGAATAACCAATGCCCTAAATAGCTTTTTATTGATATTTCCAAAACGATGATGACTGTAACCAGAAACTCCGCTTGAAAAAACCCTGGCAGAATGAACCCTGCTACTTACTATAGCCGGAGGTACGCCATTAGCCAAAAGAAACGTAGTAGAAATAGTGCCGTATCCCATACCTAATGAACCATCCGTCATCTGGGCAAGAAAACCGGTGAGCAACATTATAAGAAAAGATCTGGTATCAATATATTGAGGAATAGTTCGAACGGTTTCGACTATTCTGTGATATGGAATATATGAAAGTAAAGTATGGCCAAGAATCATAAACAAAAAAGCAAACACGCACCACTTAACTACTCTTTGCCATTGTTTTTCCGGAGGACTAACAACATTTATCTTCGCTTGTTTCGCAACAAGCACTTTTGTAACATCATTTAGTTGCTTCACTTTTTCATCAAAATCACCCCCCATTCCATTTCTAATCGCTTGCATATTGTCGAGCACATTCTCCATTTCATCAGGAAGCATGTTGTTGATGACTTCTTTCAACCGTTTAGCAATTGTGGGGGATTTGCCGTTTGTAGAGATAGCAATCTTTAAGCTTCCTTTTTTAACCACACTGCTTAAATAAAAATCGCACAAAGATGGCTTGTCTGCTGCATTTATCAATTTACCATGTTGCTTCGCTAACCTGCAAATTTCTTCACTTGCATTGTGATCATTTATGGCAGTAATAACAATATCTGCAAACGAAAGGTCATCCACTTGAAATGCTCTTTCATGCAGTTCTATATTACTGTGTGTCTCGGCAAGTTTTCTGATCTCATTGTTTATTGTAATGCCTACCAGTCTGATTGTAGTAGATGGAGAATTATTTAACACTGCTGTCAGCTTTTCTAAACCAACCATGCCACCCCCGACTATTAAAAGACGCATTTGCTCCAGCTTTAAAAAAACCGGGAATAAATTATTAGCATCTTTTATCACAGACATGTGCTTATTCTTATTTATTTGTTTTTTTGGCTTCGTACGATTAATACACATCCTTCAAATAGCGGTCATCTTCTTTTAACTGCTCGACAAACTGTACTGCTTCTTCTATTGTTTTGTTGCCATACTTTTCTACTATTTGCATTAAAGTATCTTCAACATCTGCGCTCATTGGTTCTTTTGCGCCACATACGTAAATTGAAGCTCCATTATTTATCCAGTCATACAAGTCGGCTCCATACTGAAGCATCTTGTGCTGTACATATATCTTTTCTTTTTGGTCTCTTGAAAAAGCCAGGTTAATCCTGGTAAGGGTAGCGGTTTCGCACCAATTCTGTAATTCGGTCTGATAAAGAAAATCAGTTACAAAATGCTGGTCTCCAAAGAAGAGCCAATTACGGCCAGTTGCACCTGTTGCATCTCGCTGTGCAAGAAACGATCGGAAAGGAGCAATACCAGTACCGGGACCAATCATAATAATGTCTTTATCACCGGCTGGCAGACGGAATTGATTGTTTCTATGAATGTAAAATTCAATGTTACTGTCAACAGGCAACTGAGATAAATAATCAGAGCACAAGCCGCATTTCCATTCATCATTCACATGAAACTTGTCACGGGCAACTGTTATATGCACTTCCCCACCATGTGCTTCAAGAGACGATGATATGGAATATAATCTTGGAGCGATCGGTTCTAATATCTCAATTAATTCAGCGAACTGGCTGTTGTCTTTTAACGGATAAAATTTCAATAAATCAAGCAAAGCGATCTTGGTTGAAGGAATATCTTGTCCTACCAGAGCTCCATATTTGTTTACTACTCTTTCAGGCAGATAAAAAATATTAAGCTTTTTTCTAAGAAGGTCGAAAGCACTCACATCTTCACTACGAAAATTAAAAGTTTTTTCACGGTCAATATTTAGAAGTTCGACTATTGGTTCAACAATTCTTAAAGCGTTATTAGGGATTACGCCCAAAGAATCGCCGGGCAGATATTCAATATTGTCAGCAGCAATTTCGACATGGTGGGTTTCTTTATTAGAACCTCTGTCATTTAGATTGATATTGGTTAAAATAGTGCCGTTGTAAATCTTTTTACCCGTAGATTTCTTTACTGCCGCAGGAGCAGATATCATAACAGCACCATTACCATTAGCAGAACCTGTATCGTTAGAAGTTGTTAATTGATTCATTACCTGGTTAAACCAGCCTTCAGCATCTGTTTCATAATCAACATCACACTTTTGTAACGGGACAATACGCTCGCCTCCCAATTTGTTTAGCCTGTTATCAACGTCTTCTCCCGCAGTAGCAAATAAGGGATAAGAAGTATCGCCGAGGGCCAATACTCCATATTTTAGCTTACCGAGTTCCAGATTATTTTGATGAATATAGTCGTAAAACTTTTTCGCAGCGGCTGGCGGTTCGCCTTCTCCATGAGTACTTACAATTGCCAAAAAATAATTTTCTTTTGCAATATCATTTAACCTGTATTGATCCAGGCTGATCACTTTAGCATTTATTCCACTCTTTTTTGCTTTCGCAGCAAAATCTGACGCCAATCTCTTTGAGTTACCCGTTTCTGTTCCGTAGGTAATAGTGATCTTATTTGTAACCGGTTTTGCTGCTACCACTGCTTCCACCTGGCTTTGACCATCTGACAGTAAACCTGATAAGTAGCCATTCACCCATATTCTTTCGTCACGGGTTAAGATACCTACAAGATCAAGTAATGTTTTTAATTTAGACTCTTGTAGCATTTAAAGTTACTTTATTCGAATTTTTGATTGTTGCAGATTGTTTAACTGGGTCACCGCACTTAGGAGCCGCCCTGTATCACTTTCCCTCTCACTTGTTGTTTTCCGGTCATCATTATAAATTGTTTCGGCTTCGGAAACGATGTTCGAAATGCTTATTAACTTTTTTCTGTTATTTAGCACTTTCTGCGAAAAAATATTTAAAACAATCCTTCAACTGACAGATACCTTTCCCCAGTGTCGTAACAAAAAGTGAGCACTCTTGAACCCTTTGGTATTTCCGGTAGTTTTTTGGCAACTGCAGCCAAAGCAGCTCCCGATGAAATACCTACCAAAATCCCTTCATCTCTCGCTACCCGCTGTGCATATTCAAAAGCTTCTTCTTTTTGAATTTGTATTGTACCATCTAAAACACTCACATTTAAATTGCCAGGTATAAAACCCGCACCGAGACCCTGCAGGGGATGTGGACCCGGAGCTCCCCCACTGATGACAGGCGACAAGGATGGCTCCACTGCTAATACTTTTAAATCGGGCCATTCCTGTTTCAGAATTTCGGCTAATGCAGTAATATGTCCACCGGTGCCGACCCCGGTTATGATATAATCTAAACCCTCGGGAAAATCACTTAACACTTCCCGCGCTGTTGTTCTCCGGTGTATTTCGGTATTAGCCGGATTGTCAAATTGAGAAGGGAGCCATGCGTTAGGCGTTTTAGCAACTATCTCAGCAGCAGTTTCTATAGCACCTTTCATACCCTTTTCACGAGGTGTTAAAACAAATTCAGCACCATATATCGCCATTAACCTTCTTCTTTCAATACTCATACTTTCCGGCATTACTACAATCAGTTTATAGCCCTTTACAGCCGCAACAATTGCCAGTCCTATACCGGTGTTTCCAGAAGTTGGTTCAACTATCACACCGCCTTCTTTCAATAATCCTTTTTCTTCTGCATCTTCGATCATCGCCAAAGCAATTCTGTCTTTAATGCTTGCACCGGGATTATTCTTTTCCAATTTTATCCATATTTCATAATCGCTGCCAAACAAATTATTGATGCGTACGTGAGGAGTGTTGCCAATGGTTTCTAAGATGTTATTTACTTTCATTTATTTATTTTTAACCAAGTAGATACATAGTCCATGTAGTTGTAATCAACTTAATCTTTTATCTGCTGCCATTCCTTTTTACGGCATCAACAAAAGAAGCTATAGTCTTTTTTATGTGCCTTCTGTGCCTGGGTGGCCAGTTCTTCTTGCTGCGACTTGTTTTGTTGTACAAGTGAGTGACACAACGATGTTTAATTGCTATTCATCTGCTTGTCAACCAAATATTCCCTTTATCGCCTCACCCCCGACCCTCTCCTTGCGGAGAGGGAGAAATCTTATCCATCCCACTTTTCCAGTCCTAAATAACAAAACTTAGAGCCTCCGGTAACGCATTTTTGTCTCTCACCTGAATTTCACTTTTATGGTAAACTACCGAATAAGCCGGCACACCGTATGTCAACCAAACGTTTCCTCCAATAATGCAATCATGTCCTATTATAGTATCCCCGCCTAAAATGGTAGCTCCTGAATATATGATTACATTATCTTCAATTGTGGGATGGCGTTTTGTACTTGCAGCACTCTTTGCCACGTTTAAAGCCCCTAATGTTACACCCTGGTAAATTTTTACGTTATTTCCAATTACTGCTGTCTCACCTACAACTATACCCGTTCCATGATCAATAAAAAAAGAATCTCTTATCTCAGCTCCCGGGTGTATATCGATACCTGTCTTGCT
>JBBPZJ010000042.1:0-3518 GCA_038199395.1 Chitinophagales bacterium | reverse complement strand
TGGGGCGGTTTGTACACTCCTGCTGTCAGGCGTGTACGGCAGGCCAACTGCCATCATTTATACAATTACGAAGCATTCTCCTACAACATGCTTCTCGTGACACACTGCGACGCAACAATCATTCATAGCAGCAATCCTGCTTGGCTCCAAAAAAATTATTGCACACTCTTATGCGACGACCAGTATAAGTGTCTCCTTTATTGTTGCCAAATTACCGCTGTACAGCGCAATGCAGAGCGAGTTTTATTTTAAACTATTATTAGCAGACAAAAGTTTTGATTTTTAAAATTCTTAATGTTTATAATTTACCTTCAAAAAATAGTTCAGATATTTTTGCTCCATCGTAAAGTTGATATATGAGTGAAGAAGATATAGACAATACAGTTAATGAATGGATAAGAAAATACAGCGATACCCTGTACAATTACATTTTTAGAAGGGTACCTGATAAAGCTGCTGCAAAGGATATTTTGCAAGAAACATTGATCGCTGCCTGGAAAAACTGCAAAACTTTTAAGAAAGAAGCAGATGAAAAAACCTGGCTTTTTGCGATTGTAAAAAACAAGCTGGTTGACTATTACCGTCACGAGGCGAGGTCAATGACCGACCTTACAGAAAGCGGTTATTTTTTTGACACGGTAAATCACTGGACAGAAGAAGCTGCGCCGAAACATTGGAACGATGCTTCTGCTTCGCTGAGTAAAAAAGAGTTTTATGATGTATTGCAGCAATGCAACAGCAAACTAACCAAAGTACAACAGTTAACTTTTACCATGAAGTATATTGACGAGCATGAAACCGATTTTATTTGTAAGTGTTTGCAGATTTCCACGTCTAACTATTGGGTTATTATTCACAGGTGCAAGTTGCATTTGCGGCAATGCCTCGAGAAAAACTGGTTTTTAAACGATCCCAAATGACCCAGATATGATTAGTTGTAAAAAAAGTACAGAATTGGTTATTCAAAAAGAGGAAGGGAGAATTTCTGCCAATCAACGTTTTCAGTTGTTTTCGCACATGGCAATTTGCAGGTTCTGCCGCCTGTTTGCAATGCAAAGTTCAATTATTAATAGAGCCTTTCACAAAAATGCAAACCAGGAAAATCTGCATCTTACCGATGAGGAAAAAGGTGAATTGATTAAAAATGTAAAAAATAAAATACAGGAATGACTTTGCCTGTAAAAAATCAATGCTACTCAAAATCAACGAAATTTCTCTCTCCTCACAGTCAATAGTAACACTCAAAATTCTCCAGGTTATTATCCCTTGTGTTGTAAAATATCTCTAACAATTTTTTAACTACCTGCCAGGGATTTAACTGTAAGGCTTTAGGCAATCTGCCGACTAATGGTAGACAGTTAAACCAAAAATCATGGAACTCAAATCTATTTTTTTAGCAGTTCTTGGGATAATGCCGGTACCTATTAGCTGTAATAAAACGCCTACAGTACGTGATTTAAATCAACTAATGGAAAGCAGGTGGAGGAAATACCCGGTACTCCGGATTTTACAAAGTATCGTTTTGTCCTTGTCCATTGCGAACGATTCAATTATTTATATGGCAGCGCCGAATTAATAAAATAATGGGAACATCTCTGAATTTTATCAACACATTAATATATTATTAAAACCCCCTTCTACCATTCTTCGTTTATTATTAAAACCATTTTTATGTTACGATTATCATTTCTTATGGCTGTAGTTTTTTTATATACTTCGTGCAGCAGCGCACAGTCTACTGAAACAACAGCCAAGGTGCAAAACAAAGCACAACAGACTTACGCTATACAGCTAACAGATGCGCAGTGGAAGGAAAAATTAACACCCGAACAATATGCCATACTCAGAAAGAAGGGAACAGAACGTGCCGGTACAGGTAAGTATGACCATTTTTATAAAAAAGGCACTTATTACTCTGCTGCTTCGCTTCAACCTGTTTTTAGCTCTGAAACAAAATTTAATTCGGGTACAGGCTGGCCCAGCTTTTATGCTCCTTTAAGTCCTGATGCTGTCACGCTGGTGAAAGACGAAAGCTATGGAATGGAGCGTACCGAAGTAGTTGACAGCAAAAGCGGTTCGCACCTGGGACATATTTTTGATGATGGACCAAAACCAACCGGCAAACGGTATTGTTTAAATTCGGCTGCCCTCATTTTTGTACCCGAAGGTGGTAAACCCCCAACCAGCGCAAAAAATAATTAATTCTAACTTATAATAGTAAAATATGAAAAGAGTACCCGTTTTATTGTTTTCTTTCTTTATGCTGATCGCCCTTATATCGTGCGGCCAGCAGGGCAAAAATATTACCCAGGCAAAAGTTGAAAAAGATTTATCCAAATATAGCCAGGCCACTTTTGCCTCAGGATGTTTTTGGTGTGTAGAAGCAGCGTTTGAAAGTGTGAAAGGAGTAGAAGACGCTGTATCAGGTTATTCCGGTGGAAAGGAAGCCAATCCTACTTATGAGATGGTCGGTGCGCACCAAACGGGTCATGCCGAAAGTGTACAGGTATATTATGACCCGGCAGTGGTTTCTTACGCAACGCTGCTAAAAGTGTATTTTGGTTCGCAAGACCCCACCCAGGTAAATGGACAGGGCCCCGACCATGGAACTCCGTATCGTTCATTAATCTTTTACCGTACACCGGAAGAGAAAATGCAGGCAGAGAAATACAAAAACGAAATGCAGAAAAACTTCTCTAAGCCCATTGCCGCACAAATAGTTCCGTTTGAAAAATTCTGGCCTGCCGAAGATTATCACCAGGATTATATTGTTCACAATCCCGACGTGCCTTACGTTCGCATGGAAAGTATTCCGCGCATCAAACGTTTTCAAAAACAATTTCCTGAATTGATAAAGCCCGACCATAAGTTTTAATTTAAAACAACTGGCCTGGTAGTTTTCAAAGTTCAGGTCTATTTAAATAGTGATAATGAAAAGTACATTCGTTATTTTAAGTTGCCTGCTGATAGTGGCAACGGCATTTGCTCAAAAGGCACCTTCGCACCAACAGTGGGATAAGTTGCTGAAAAAACACGTAAATGCATCAGGCCTGATTGACTATAAGGGATTTAAAAAAGATCAGGATGAACTGAATGCTTACCTGAAAACGCTGAGCGATAACGCACCACAGGACAATTGGAGTGAAAACGATAAGAAAGCATTCTGGATAAATGCGTACAACGCTTATACAGTGTCATTAATACTGCAGCATTATCCTGTAAAAAGCATTAAAGACATAGCCGGTAAAATTTATAAAATCAACACTCCCTGGGATATTCAGTTCATTACCATAGGTGGTAAAAAATATGATTTGAATAATATTGAACATGGCATACTTAGAAAAAAATTCGACGATGCCCGCATTCACTTTGCACTTGTTTGTGCAGCTATGTCGTGCCCTAAACTACAGCGGGATGCTTATACAGGCGATAAAATAAATGCCCAGTTAGACGATGCAGGCAAAGACTTCTTAAACGACCAATCCAAGAACCGGGTAGGTGCTGATAAAGCTGAACTA
>JBBPZJ010000041.1:0-10246 GCA_038199395.1 Chitinophagales bacterium | reverse complement strand
GGAAGAAAAGAACAAGTTAAACCCAAAAGATGCATCAGATGCAATGAAGATGGGTTTAGATGCGCAGTATAGTAATGTTGAGGTCTATGTAAATAGTTTGATTAAGTAAAGAATAATCGAAAATTTGAGCAAAAGCAACCGGCAGTATCGATCTTTTTTGAGTTAAAACAGTAAAAGAATAAAATCTATTTCTCTACTTGTCATCAAACAACTAATAATGAAAACTAAGTTTTGGATATTGTGGTTTTTGACGACTACCTGCTTAATAGCATCGTTAACTGTTGTTGCGCAAACCAGCATTCCCCGGGATACTTCCTTCACTGTTTACAGTGCTTTCACCAAAGAGCACAAAAAATATCCCCAAATAGAGATTGCGCAGCCAATAATGCCTAAAGGTGTGTTGAGCAAAGAAAATGTTGTTTATAGTACAGTCGGAGGAAGAAATTTATATGCTGATATTTTTTATCCGGCAGCAAAAGGCAAGAAAAAATATGCGGCAGTTATTATGATTTTTGGTGGAGGTTGGAAGTCGGGTGACCGATCTCAAAACATACCGATGGCGCAAAAACTGGCAGCTAAGGGATATGTAGCTGTAACAATTGACTATCGCCTTTCTCCCGAGGCTCCTTACCCGGCGGCTGTATACGATGTGAAAGCAGCTACCAGGTGGCTGCGTGCTAATGCATTAAAATATAATGTAGAGACAGAGAAAATAGCCACGTTAGGTATGTCAGCCGGTGGACAACTGGCTGCGTTGGTTGGTTCGACAAATGGAAATAAAAAATTAGAAGGAACAGGCGGCAATGCAAACTATTCAAGCGATGTGCAGGCAATTATAGACATTGATGGCATCCTTGCTTTTAAACATCCTGAATCTGAGGAGGGCAAAGTAGCCAGTGAGTGGTTAGGAGGTACATACGATGAAAAACCAGCGGTGTGGCAACAAGCTTCTCCTTTAACTCATGCTGGTAAAAACACGCCGCCGGTTCTTTTTATCAACAGTTCTCTTCCTCGTTTTCATGCAGGGAGAGATGATTTTATTAAGAAGATACAGCCTTACAAAATATACAGCGAAGTACATACAATTCCCGATACACCTCATCCTTTTTGGTTATTTCATCCGTGGTTTAATCTTACGGTAAAATATACCGTTGATTTTTTGGATAAGGTGTTTGGTGCGAAACGAGAATGAAGAAAAATTTCACGCAAAGGCGCAAAGGAGCAAAGGGGGGTTGTAGTAAAATATGTTTAAAAGGCAATGGAAAAATTAGTTCGTCTATAGAAATTTCACGCAAAGGCGCAGAGGCGCAAAGGAGAGGTATCTTTTCTTCCTTTGCTCCTTTGCGTGCATTTCTTTGCGTCTTTGCGAGAAATATGATTGTTAATAATTGAGGTAAAATAAATGATGACAAAACTGTTTTGTGTTTTAATATTTGCTGCGTTATCAACGAGCATAGTTGCACAAACGACATATGATTTCGTTGTAGCAAAAGACGGAAGCGGCAACTTTAGAACAGTTCAGGAAGCGATTAATGCAGTGCCCGATTTTAGAAAAAAGGAAACCACCATTTTTATAAAGAAAGGTGTATATAAAGCAAAGCTCGTACTTGCTGAATGCAAAAACCTCGTCACTTTCATTGGTGAAAATGTTGACAGTACAGTGATTTACCTATGATGATTATAACCAGAAGAAAAATATTTTTGGTGAAGAAGTGGGCACATCAGGGTCTTCTGGTTTTTATATTTATGGAACCGGTTTTACTGCCATCAACATTACTTTTCAAAACACTGCCGGTCCCGTGGGACAAGCGGTTGCAGTATCGGTAGCAGGCGATAAAATCATTTTTAAAAATTGCCGCTTCCTTGGTTTCCAGGATACTTTATACACCTACGGCCGTGAAAGCCGGCAGTATTACAACAATTGCTATATAGAAGGAACTGTAGATTTTATTTTCGGTTCATCCACTGCTGTTTTTGATAGCTGTACTATTTATGGAAAGCGTTCAGGATATTATACTGCGGCATCTACTCCTGAGGGCAAAAGATTCGGCTATGTGTTTTTGCACTGCAATATTACCGGTAGCGCTGCTGCCGATTCTTTTTTGCTGGGAAGGCCTTGGAGACCGTTTGCTAAAACTGTCTTTCTCTATTGCAAATTAGATAAACAAGTAAAAGCAGAAGGTTGGAGTAACTGGAACAATGCTGAAAATGAAAAAACGACTTACTATGCCGAGTATCAAAATGATGGAGCGGGAGCAGGAACGTCGACAAGAGTGAAATGGTCACATCAGCTAACAGATGAAGAAGCAAAGCAATATAAGCTTTCAACCATTTCTAATGATTGGGATCCATTTGCGGTAAAATGATTGTTACAATACCAACCATATCTTAATTATTACACCATTGATTCTTTTGCCGGTAACGTTTGCGTAGAATTATCACAACATTCTCACCATTCCAATTGATAGCAATTGTACAAAAGGTAACTTAGCTATATTGTTTAGAATTTTGTTTGTCATGATTTTTTCTTCTGCATCATTCGTCTCTTAGCTGCATTACGAGCATGGGTCAGGCATCTTAATTTATTAAGTGAAAATGGAAGAGGTATTGATCAAAAAATGTCTTTTATGGCTCTTTTAGAAAATTAACTTTTAAACTATTTTGAATGCGTTTATTCTTCTCTTTTAGCTTCTGTTTGGTATTTGGCTTGGCATCTCTTGCCCAAAATAGTGGTTCAAAAAATTGGTCTTTTGTACAACCTGCTATATTAAAAACATCGTTTAAAAACGACACTTTTCATATCGTAAAGTACGGCGCTAAAAGTGATGGCATTTTTATAAATACAAACGCTATTAATAAAGCTATTGCAGACTGCAGTCAAAAGGGTGGCGGTGTTGTTGTTATTCCTTCCGGTCTATGGTTGACTGGTCCTGTCGTTCTAAAAAGCAACGTAAATCTGCACCTGCAAAGAAACTCGCTGTTGCAGTTTTCAAGCGACTTTAATCAATATCAGTTGGTGGAAGGAAATTGGGAGGGTGTTGCTCAAATGCGCAATCAATCTCCTGTTTCGGCAACCAATGCAAAAAATATTGCTATCACTGGTTACGGCATTGTAGATGGCGCAGGAGACGCATGGAGAATGGTTAAAAAGGAAAAATTAACCGAAACACAATAGAATAAATTAGTTGCTTCCGGCGGCATTCTTAGTAGCGATAAGAAAACCTGGTATCCTTCTGCAAAATCTTTGAAAGGATCAATGATGGAAAGTCCTGGCGTTATTTCATCTGCTAAGACTTCAAAAGATTATGAAGAGATAAAAGACTTCCTGCGGCCGAACCTGGTTGTAATAACAGGTTGTGATAAAGTTTTGTTGGAAGGCGTTACATTTCAAAATTCTCCTGCATGGAACCTCCATCCCTTAATGACCACTAATCTTATTGTTAGAAACGTGTATGCTAAAAACCCGTGGTATGCGCAGAATGGTGACGGTATAGATGTAGAGTCTTGTTCGAATGTTTTGATTGAAGGAAGTACGTTCGATGTTGGGGATGATGGCATCTGTATAAAGTCGGGTCGGGATGAAGCTGGCCGCAAAAGAGCTATGCCAATACAAAATGTTATTGTAAGAAATTGTACGGTTTATCACGCACACGGTGGTTTTGTAATTGGCAGCGAGATGAGTGGTGGAGCGAAAAATATCTTTGTTTCCAATTGTTCTTTTATCGGTACTGATATTGGGCTGCGATTTAAAACGACGAGGGGCCGTGGCGGCATTGTGGAGAACATTTATGTCTCTGACATTAACATGAAAGATGTTGTGGGCGAAGCAATTTTGTTCGATATGTATTATGCCGCTAAAGATCCAATTGCGTTGGCTGGTGAAAAACGGGAACCACCTAAAGTTGAGACTTTGCCGGTAACAGAAGCAACGCCGCAGTTCAGAAATTTCTACGTGCAAAACGTAGTTTGTAATGGAGCTGAAAAAGCCATTTTTATTCGTGGAATACCAGAAATGAATGTAAAGAATGTGGTGCTTGAAAACATGGTTCTGCAAGCTAAAAAAGGAATTGAAATAACTGAGGGCTCGAACATACAACTGAAAAATATTCAACTTATAACAGAAGAAAGTGACCCGGTAGCAACTATTCATAACAGCCAGAACATCGTAGTAGATAATCTAACTTATCCGTCGGGAAGTAGTTTGTTATTTAGCATAAGTGGTGAAAAGAGCAAAGGAATTGTTGTTTCAAAAACCGATGCGATGAAAGCTAAATCAAAAGCAGAATTTAATTTTGGTGCTAATGCAGGAGCGCTTGTATTTAGGCCGTAAAAATTTTTGTACAGGCATTTGTTTTTTGTTCATTATCTTCCAAACTGTTGAAGGGAGCGCAACAGAAGATGCAGAATGAACAATGGCCGGAAACATAAAAATTTAAAATGAGAAGATTTATAACGATAGCTTTTTTGTTTGCAGCTTTTCAATTGAATGCGCAGCAGTGGTCGTCGAAAATGGCCGGGACTGTAATGACTATCTGGAAGGACTCTATGAAAATGGAGGATGGTAAGCCGGTAAAGTGGGCTTATGACCAGTGTGTTGTTTTAAAAGGTATTGAAGGTCTTTGGCTAAGAACAGGCGATAAAAAATACTTTGATTATATACAGAAAAGCATGGACTTTTTTGTGAACGATGATGGATCAATTCGTACTTACAAACTTTCTAATTATAATATAGATAATGTTCTTTGTGGCAGAAGCCTGCTGATGCTTTACAATGTTTTGGGAAAGGAAAAATATTATAAAGCAGCAGCTACCTTACGCGACCAGTTAAGAACACAACCACGTACCGGCGAAGGTGGCTTTTGGCACAAACAAATTTATCCGTCGCAAATGTGGTTGGATGGCTTATACATGGGTGAGACTTTTTATGCAGATTGGGCTAAAACTTTTCATGAGGATACCGCTTTTAACGATATAGCTAAACAATTTATGTTAATGGAAAAACTTGCCCGTGATCCAAAAACGGGTTTGCTATACCATGGGTATGATGAGTCTCGCCAACAACAGTGGGCCGATAAAACAACGGGCCGGTCTCCCAATGTTTGGGCACGTGCAATGGGTTGGTACGGGATGGCATTGGTAGATGTGCTTGAAAATTTTCCTGCCAATAATGCCGGAAGAGATTCTTTAGAGAGAATATTAAATCGTTTTGCGGCGGCAGTTGTAAAATACCAGGACAAAAAAACGGGCCTCTGGTACGATATCGTTGACATGCCGGGCAAGGACAAAAATTATGTTGAAGCCTCTGCTTCAAGCATGCTGGTGTACACGTTAGCTAAAGGGGTTCGATTAGGCGCTTTGGCTTCTTCGAAGTATTTGCCTGCTGCGAAAAAAGGATATGCAGGCATCATCTCAAATTTTATTAAGACTGAAAACGGGCAGGTTAACCTTCATGGAACAGTGAGCGTTTCAGGGCTTGGTGGCACTCCCTATCGGGATGGTAGTTACGACTACTACACGGGTGAAAAGGTGGTTGTAAATGATCCTAAAGGTGTTGGCGCTTTTTTATTGGCAAGCAATGAAATGGAGATTATACCTGGAAAAGCAGTCGGTAAGAATAAACTTGTTTTGCTGGATTACTATTTCAACCACGAAACTAAAAAAGACATCACCGGTAAAACGGTTCAATGGCATTATACCTGGGATGAGATGGATAATAATGGATACTCTTTACTGGGAGAAATGTTTAAACAAAACGGGGCAAAAATCGGTACTTTAAAAGAAGCGCCTGTGTATGAAAATTTAAGTGCTGCAAGCGTTTATATAATAGTTGATCCTGATACTGATAAGGAAAGTGCCAACCCGAATTATATGCAACCCGAACATGTAAAAACAATTTACAAATGGGTAAAGGAAGGAGGCGTGCTTGCATTATTTTTAAACGATAGTGCAAATGCAGAGTTTGAACATTTTAATACCCTTGCTGAAAAATTTGGTATTCATTTTAACTACGATGATTTCAACAAAGTCAGGGGAAGCAATTTTGAGGACGGTGCTA
Source organism: Chitinophagales bacterium (assembly GCA_038199395.1). Classification (GTDB taxonomy): domain Bacteria; phylum Bacteroidota; class Bacteroidia; order Chitinophagales; family Chitinophagaceae; genus Segetibacter. The sequence goes on along the minus strand of JBBPZJ010000041.1, from coordinate 4,191 downwards.
TTTCTATTCCTGCCAGGCATTCTATTTTTAAAACGGCGGAAAAAGTTTATATAAAAGAGCTTAGTACTTTAAAGGTTTCTGCACCGGCAAAAGCAGTTTTAAAAAAAGATGAACACAATATTATAGCAGTGGCAAAAGTGGGTCATGGATTTGTGTTTGCCGTAGGTGATCCCTGGTTTTATAACGAGTACACCGACGGAAGAAAGCTGCCAAAGGATTTTGAAAATTACAAAGCGGCGCAGGACTTTGTAAAATGGGTATTAACTATAAAAACAAACAAACACGATATAATCCCGTGGAAGAAATAATCGAAAGTTATTGTCTTTAGCATTATTAAAAATCTCTTCCTTTTTTAGTCCATAATTTGAAATTGCAATCTTATCAATTCTTATGATTTTATCACGTAAAACGCTTCCCGACATCTCATCCAATCAGTTGGATCTGCCCAAAGAAAACTTGTTTTTATTGCCTGAAAAAGTGCTTCAGTTCGGCACAGGTGTATTACTTCGTGGTCTTCCTGATTATTTTATTGATAAAGCAAATAAGCAGGGCGTTTTTAATGGAAGGGTAGTGGTTGTTAAGTCAACTTCGCAGGGACGAACAGATGCATTTGCAGATCAAGACTGTTTATACACTCACTGCATTCGTGGATTGGAAGGTGAGATAAAGATTGAAGAAAACATTGTTAACGCAAGTATTAGCCGGGTTTTGTCAGCTAACAAACATTGGAATGAAATATTGGAATGTGCCGCTAATCCTGAAATGGAAATTGTTATTTCTAACACAACCGAAGTAGGTATTAGCCTGGTGAAAGAAGATAGGATTGACAGTGTACCTCCCACCTCTTTCCCTGGAAAATTGCTTGCTTTTTTATATAGAAGGTACAAGACGTTTAACGGTGATTCTTCAAAAGGAATGGTAATTGTTCCAACTGAACTGATCGTTGATAATGGAAAAAAATTAGAGGGCATAGTACTTGAACTAGCGCACCTTAATGGCCTTGAACCTGACTTTATGGATTGGCTTGAAAATGCAAATTATTTCTGCAATTCTCTTGTTGATCGTATTGTTCCGGGTAAGTTACCTGAGGCTGAAAGAGAGGCATTTGAGCAACAGCATCAGTATAAGGACGACTTAATGATCATGAGCGAAAGCTATAGTTTATGGGCTATAGAATCTGCTGAAGAAACCGTAAAAGAGAAGCTGTCATTTTATACAATTGATGAAGGTGTAGTAATAGCGCCAGACATAAAGAAATTTCGTGAACTAAAGTTAAGACTGCTAAACGGCGCCCATATTTTCACTTGTGGTCTTGCACACTTGCAAGGTTGTAATACCGTAAAGGAAGCAATGGACGATGAAGCCATTTCAGAATATGTAGCTGAATTGATGATAAATGAAATTGCTCCCGCAATTGTTGGTTCCAACTTATCTTTGGACGAAGCAAAATCATTTGCAGAAAAGGTTAGGGATCGATTTAGAAATCCATTTATCGAACACAAGTGGCTAAGTATTTCTGTTCAATATTCTTCTAAGATGAAAATGCGCACGGTGCCGGTTTTGCTGAAGCATTTCGAGTTAGAAGATACAGTGCCGCAACTGATGGCAGCAGGCTTTGCCGCCTATATTTTATTTATGAATTGCACTAAAACGGGAACGCAGTTTATAGGATCAGTTGCAGGCAGGCAGTACCCGATACAAGATGATCGCGCTGATTGGTTTGCCGAAAGAAATCAGGTGCCTGCTGAAGAACTTGTTGAGGCTGTGTTAAGCGACACAAATTTTTGGGAAAATGATTTAACACTGCTTCCTGGTTTTGCCGGAGCAGTCACAGACATATACAAACAATTGGCTAAAGGTGAAGTTAAGCAGGTTGTCAAAGAAAGCTTAGCCGGAACCGCCATGTTAACAAGATGATGATTATGAAAAAAAGTATTTTAAAAGTTCATCCCGGCGATAACGTTATAGTTGCGCTTCGTGACCTTACAAAAGGCGAAGAAGTAGAGCTGAATGGCAAGACACATATAATAGCTGAAGATATACTGGCGAAACACAAATTTCCTGAAACTGCATTAGCAGCAGGAGACTCAATATTTATGTATGGAGTATTGGTTGGTAAAGCGCAAACGCACATACCAGCCGGTGCAAGAATTTCGACTGCAAATGTTAAGCATGCTTCAACAGGCTTTCAGTTAGGTGAAAGAAGAACCGGCTGGCATGTTCCCGATATTTCGAAATTCAAAGGAAGAACTTTTATGGGTTATCATAGAAGCGACGGCAGTGTTGGTACTGCTAACCACTGGCTGGTGATTCCCCTGGTATTTTGTGAGAACCGGAATGTAGATGTGCTGAAAGAAAGTTTGTTGGATGAATTGGGTTTCGCCCGACCGAAAAAATACAACCAGTTTGCAAAACAGTTAAAGCAACTATATGCTTCCGGGCGATCAGTTCAGGAGATATTAGACGTACAGTTCCAGGAAGATGAACAACTCGCAAGAATTGAACGATTATTCACAAACATAGATGGCGTAACGTTTATTACCCACGAAGGTGGCTGCGGTGGCACCAGGCAGGACGCACAGGCATTATGCGGACTACTTGCAGGTTCTGCTGCGCATTCTAATGTTGCAGGCGTAACCGTTTTAAGCCTTGGCTGCCAAAACGCTCAGGTAGCCATGCTCGAAGAAGAAATTGCGAGGCGAATGCCGAATTTCGACAAGCCTTTATACATACTGGAGCAACAAAAAGTAGGCACCGAGACGGACTTGATTTCACAGGCACTAAAGAAAACCTTCGCTGGTTTAATGACCGCAAATCAAAACGAAAGACGTCCTGCTCCGATAAGTAAATTATGCATCGGGCTCGAGTGTGGAGGTTCTGATGGTTTTTCAGGTATTTCTGCGAACCCTGCTATTGGTTATACTAGTGATTTATTGGTTGCCTGCGGCGGTTCAGTAATCCTTTCCGAGTTTCCCGAACTGTGCGGCGTTGAGCAAGAGATGAGTGATCGTTGTGTAGACGAGACTAAAGCGAACCGTTTTATCGAGATCATGCGTCGTTACGCTCAAAGAGCAAAAGAGTCAGGCTCAGGTTTCGACATGAACCCATCTCCCGGTAACATAAAAGATGGCCTCATAACCGATGCAATTAAATCTGCCGGTGCTGCAAAAAAGGGTGGAACTTCCCCTGTAACCGATGTTTTAGATTATCCTGAAAAAGTTACAAAACCAGGATTGAACTTACTTTGTACCCCCGGTAATGATGTTGAGTCTACAACTGCTGAAGTTGCTGCCGGCGCCAATGTCGTTTTGTTTACAACAGGTCTTGGCACACCTACAGGTAACCCGGTTGCACCGGTAATCAAGTTGTCGAGCAATACGAAGCTGTACGAAAAAATGAAAGATATAATCGATATTAATACCGGAACTATTATTGAAGGTGAAGAAACCATTGAGCAAGCCGGTGAAAGAATACTGGATTATGTAATTAAAGTGGCCAGCGGAGAAGTCGTTGCAAAATCAGTTAAAAATGGCCAGGAAGATTTTATTCCCTGGAAGAGAGGGGTGAGTTTGTAGGGAAGAATTAGCTAACAGCTAGAAGCTAATAACTAATAGCTTTTTGGGACGAGCCTCTGTTCTTATTCAGCTCTGGTTGTGTCATTCGCTGCATCCATTTGTAATTCTATTGAACAGGAGAGGAAGCAGTTGATGCTTGATGCAACGTGAAAGTTTTGGAAAGAAAAACCTGCTTCGCATAACAAGAAAACGATTGAAAAAAGGACAATAAAGCAATTAAACAATTGAACAATTAATCAATTGAACAATACAACAATTGAACAAGCTCTAATATGAAAAAATTCCTGGACGAAAACTTTCTTCTTACAAATACTACGGCAGAGCGGCTTTATCACGAGTACGCTAAAGAGATGCCTATCATCGATTATCATTGTCACTTACCACCTAATCAAATTGCTGACAATCATAAATTTCAGAATATAACACAGGCCTGGTTATACGGCGACCATTATAAATGGCGTGCAATGCGGGCGAATGGAGTTGATGAAAGCTATTGCACCGGCAATAAATCAGACTTTGAAAAGTTTGAAAAATGGTCCGAAACGGTTCCTTATACACTTCGTAATCCTCTATTTCACTGGACCCATTTGGAGTTGCAAAGATATTTTGGCATCGT
>JBBPZJ010000040.1:0-4753 GCA_038199395.1 Chitinophagales bacterium | reverse complement strand
TTTGTTTGCTTCTCAAAAACTAGTGTAATCTAAAAGATTTCGTCGATAAGTTTTAAATTTTCTTCCTCTTCGCTTTACCTGATAATAGCCTTCCCTTTACTACAAAAATGTTGTCGTGTAATTGCTGTGGTTATCCTAATTGCTCATGCTCAGCTCTTTTTTATAAATAAACAGTAAGAAGTGGCTTAACGTTGCTTATTTAAATAAAATAATCCTGGAAATTGAATATTTAAACTTGAATGACTTACATGCAGCACATCTCTTGCTTTAATGTATTTACATGCAGCATTGTGAAGACGCATAAAGATACTTACAGGAGGAGAAGAAGAGAGCTGTAATGGTCCTTTAAAAAATGCTATGAAAGTTTTCGTTAAAATGTCATCTGCTACCCTCCTCAGTTTTACTTTTTGTAGAATTATTCCATAAATAGCCGGAGAATATTTATCATATACAAATTCAACAACCTCCAGGTTGTTATCTGCTATAAGCCGGTACAGCTCCTCGTCCGTTAGATCGTTATAGTTTAACATGATATCTGCATAATACTAAGAGGTACTTTACCATTTATTGAAATACAAAGAAACAATCAATAGAACTTCTAATTATTACAGAAGTATAACGTTTTTCTACTTTAAGAATTAGCCTTAAGAAAAGCCGGCCTTGTCCTGCCGGGGTCTCCTTCAAATGCAAAGTGCGTTTGCCAAGGGACCCCGGCATGGAGCGCAGGGTCTCATGCCACACACAAAGCTTAGCTATGAAGACCCCGCTTTGACCAAACAATCAATAGAACTTCTAATTATTACAGAAGTATAACGTTTTTCTATTTCTAGAATTAACCTTTAGAACAGCCGGCAAAAGGGGTTCGTATCTTTTTTACAACCTGCACAGCGTGCTTTAATTTTTCAAAGCCTCGTTCTTGTCCTTTATTCAATCAGAAAATCGGTAGCCGACGCCCCATGAGGTGAGAATGTATTCCGGCTTATCAATATCTCTTTCAAGTTTGTTGCGAAGCCTGTTAATGTGAGTAGTGACTGTATTGACATACCCTTCAAATTTTTCTCCCCAAATATGCTCTAAAAGTTCATGTCGGTTAAAAGTTCTTCCCGGGTTGCTGGCCAACAATACAAGCAGATCAAATTCTTTGTGGGTTAGGTCTAAACGATCACCTCTCAGGGTCGCCTTTCTTTTACCAAGATATATTACGACCTCTTTATTACATATTTCTTTCTTTGGTGCACCATTTTCTGTGCGGGTTTGATCTGCCCGTCGCAATAAAGCATTTATCCTTGACATAAACTCGAGGCCTCCAAAAGGTTTCGTTACATAATCATCCGCTCCAAGGTCCAGCGCTAAAACTTTGTCTGTTTCTTCTGCACGCGATGTAAGCATAATAATAGGAGCGGAGAAACCAGCACCTCTAACTTGTTTGCAAACATCGAAGCCGCTCATATCCGGCAATGAAATATCAAGTATAACAAGGTCGACGTCGAAGTTGTTTATTCTCGAAATGGCATCCGTGCCGGTGCTACAGCAAAAAAGATTGTGTAATTGAGAGTGGAAGTACAATTGCATAACTTTTGTCGTCTCCACATCATCCTCCACTAACAGAATATTTTTCATAAGCACAAAGCCTTCACTATTAAAGCATACAAAATTTCGTACCATGTAAAAATTAATGGTGGTAGACGTCTTTGGATGTGCTGACCCCAGCTCTCCGGAGAATATCCACCACTGCTCTTAGTATGTCTCCGACTACGGAGGCAAATGAAAACGCAGACTGTGTCTGGCAATCAAAAAACTACTGCTCATGTTTACAACGACGAATAAAGCTCCATAATGATTGCAAGTACAAGTGAGTGACACAACTAAAACTTAATAGAAATACTATTGTTTGTGATAGACTTTTTGTCAGTTGTATGATGATTATAGAAATGGTGCGTTTGGCGAGGGAAAGAAAAAGTAATCAAGCAAAATGTATAGAGAGATTGATATAAGGAAGAAGACGAGAACAGTCTCATCATCGTAATATCGCCCGAAAGTTTTGCTTTGATTTTCCCGCTTGATATCACATTAACTTTCCTCATAAAAGCAAACAGTAACAACGAACAATCCACTTCAGTGTTCCTGTTGTAAGAAGGAAACGATGCACAGGTTAAAGCAGTTTAACCGTCAATGACCACCACCAAGAAGCATGGAAACTGCAGTACATGTATTATATGCACTTATTTAAAACGGAGCTGGTTAACAGCTTATAATAAACTTTTACTATAAAGTATTCTTTTAGACTCGACTACCTAAGAAGAAAAGCAGAATATCAAGGATTTATAACATTAGTCTATTTCCAGAATAACTTTTTCTCCCCTTGAAAAATGCTGAATTAAAGTTTGCTGCGCCTGCTTTAGATTTTTTTCTTTTAATGCTTTAACGATTTGCCGGTGCTCTGCATCGGTTTGGTCATAATCGTCAGTACCCATTTGCGAATTTCCTAACTTCTGATGAAATAAAGGAATATGTGAAGAGCGGTAGACCTGAAGCAATTTGTTGTTTCCTGCAAATTCAACCAACGTTTCATGAAACTTCATATCCGCTTCCAGGGCACCATTATAGTACTCTTTTTGCACCATGACAGTAAAATCATCGCAAATCTTTTCAAGGACTACAAATTGCTCTTTATCCATTTTTTTGCATGCCAATCGAATTGCTCCCAGCTCCATCACCTCTCTTAATTCCCTAATGTCACGAACCTCTGATGCCAATAATGGTTTGACATAATACCCGCCTTTTTCTCCTAAAATAACCAAACCTTCGCCAAGCAAACGGGTCAATGCTTCTCTTACAGCCATCCTGCTTACCCCTGTTTTCTTAGCCCATTGGTCCTCTTTTAAGCGTGTGTTTTCAGGTAACTGTTTGCTCAGAATTTTTTTCCTGATTTCCGTAAAAGCTTTGCTTGCCAATGAATCGATTTTCATAATTAAGCTGTGGGTATTAAAATTACATATTCATATTTGAAAACAGATCTTTTAGTCATTTGAGTTTTGCAAACCTTTTTTATAGAAGCAATGTATTTTATAGAACTGATTATGATTGATTGTCGACTACTTTTCAAATTTCGTTATTTTATTTCACACAATTTTGACCGGAGAATTTACTTTCTTATTATTGGTTACAAGTTCAACCGCAGTGCTTTGCTTGTATTCCCATACAGTAATACTAAGGGTACCTATTAAGACCAGTAAACCGCCTATAATTGACATCATGCTAAGCTTTTCATGTAACCATATAGCTGCTATGGGAAGGGCGAAAAGAATAATCAGAAAATTAGAAAGGGCCACTTGTATTGCTTCCAGGTTTTTTAAAGCTTTAAAAAACAAAATCATAGATAAGAAATTATGAAACACTGTAAGTAGTGTAAGGCCTATCCAGGTGTTTGTTGTAAAAGCAGATATGTATTTCAAACTATCGGGTTCATAATGCCATACCAGCGGTGTTAAAAATAAAACCATGAATATGTATGTATAAAACAGCATTTCAATTTCAGTATAATCCCCTGAGATCTTTTTGCAAATCGTATTATAAAAGCCGCTTCCAACAATACCTGAAAAAATAAGTGCATTGCCAATTAAGAACTGCATGCTAAAATTATACTGAGAAGATCTTTTAAAGAACATAATACGACACCAATAATTGCAATGATAAAACTTGCCCATCGCAGTCTGTTCATTTTTTCGTTGAGCAAGGCCACCGCTAAAAGAGCGGAGACGATTGGCAATGTCAGTGAAATGATCGCCGCATTACTTGCTGTCGATTGCTGGGTGCCCAAAGTCATTAAGACCTGGGCGGGAAACTGTCCCAATAAGGCCAGCATGACGAATATCTTTAAATCACTCAGCTTTCTTTTCTTATTTGCCGTGGCATCTTTGTAAACAAAAGGAATCATAAATAAGGTAGCCAAAAGCATCGGTATAAAAACAGTGCTAAAAGGACCTACCTAGTCCTGTACTAACTTGATGCTGGTAAACTGCAACGACCACATAAGGTTGCATGCAAACAATAAGCCCCAGGACAAATAAGATTTTCTCATAATAGATATAAGGTCATAAAAAGTAATTTACTTCTTATCAAAAACTCATGTATAACTCTTGCTAAAATGGCTTAAAAAACTGCATTGCCGGTCTGTGTTTAGACAACTTTCTTGTACTTCACACAAGGTAAAAAGTGCGTTTTAATGTTTGTTGTAGCCATGCTGGATTAATGCTATTTAGCTTTACTTGCGTCGCACAATTTTACTTTTTTTTCCTTCTTCAGCCATTGTCCAACGATTGAAACCTCTTCTTCTCACCCAAATATCGTTACATCTTTTCCCTGTTATCTTTTTTACTTTAATAACACTCCAATGTAAAGGCTTTAACGTCACTTTTCATTGCACGTGCAGCATTATTAAGCGCAAATTTTATAGTAATAAAGTAAATACTTTAGAAAAATAAATTATGAAGATTGCACAACGATCAAGAAAAAAATCAAAAAACATTTTAAATAAAGTTTACAAAAATATAGCTGTTTTGTAAACAAAAGTATATTTTCACTACGGAAAAGAACGAAGGTCTTAACAGAACCGAATGGAAAAAAGCCGATTTACTAACCGTCACGTTTTAATTACTGGTGCTGCAAGGGGAATTGGTTTGGAGATAGCACGCCATTTTGCCCGTGAAGGCGCAGTACTTTCCTTGCTGGATAATAACGAACATAACCTCGA
>JBBPZJ010000039.1:0-8842 GCA_038199395.1 Chitinophagales bacterium | reverse complement strand
TTTCCACTGAGTGAGAAGAGCCGTGTGAGGTGAGAGTCTCAAGCACGGTTCTGTGAGAGGCTTGGGCTGAAATGCCCTTGCCTACTCGACCCCTTGTACATGTAAGACATAATTGAGCTTTTTTTGATTGCTAAAATCCCATTCCTTAGTTTTAGCAGTTTGAAATAGCATTTATGACAATGAGATACACTTTTTTCCTTTCATATTGCGGATATTCTTAAAGATTCTAATTATAGCCTTACACAATTTGAAGAACAGGAAATTGAAACGTTTAATAATTCGATTGGCATTTTGAATAAAAGTGCCAGCCTGTATTTAAAAGCTGAGACCCTTCTTTTACAAGAACTTGGCCTACAGAACTGGCGACCGACCGAAGCAAATACAGAAGTAAAAAGCTTTAAAAATTGTTTTTTAGAAAGTGGCAGGTTAGATGCAGAATATTACCAGCCAAAGTATGATGAGCTGGTGCGGAGACTTAAAGCGACAAATCAAGCAAAACAATTAGGAGAATTATTAGAATTTAACCAGAGGGGAAAGCAACCAGTATATACTGAAGGTGATGGATTAGTTGTAATTAATTCAAAATACATAAGGAAAAACAAAATAGATTTTGATGAGAACAGATTAGGAGATATATCAGAAACTCCAAAGTCATTAATCATTAGAAAAGGTGATGTATTATTGAATGGTACTGGTGTGGAAACTATTGGTCGCTGTGCTCCTTATTTATTAGATGGACCAGCTTTGCCTGATAATCATGTAACCATTCTGCGTTCAAAAAGTATTAATCCTATTTATCTATCTGTAATGCTTAATAGTATAATTGGTCAAATGCAGGTGGATAAATTTTATAAAGGTTCATCCGGCCAAATAGAACTCTATCCTTCTGACATCAATCAGTTCATTATTTGGGAAGCACCAAAAGAAGTGCAGGTAAAAGTAGAAGAGTACGTACTTCAAGCAAATGCTTTTGAAAAGCAGAGCCAGGAACTATTAGAAGCAGCAAAACAAGCAGTAGAGATGGCTGTTGAGGAAGGAGAAGATAAGGCGATCGAGTTTCTATCTTTCTTAAAATTAATTTGATCTCTGAAGAATGTCAAAGAGTTTAGGAAAATATATTCTGATATAGAAAAAAATGTTTGACGAAGAAAGAGAACTTGTGCATATCCAAATTGCAGTGAAGTCACAATAGCAAGCCATAACATCAGTGAAAGTTTTTTAGGTACAATTGCTAAAAATGGCAAAGTTAGAAAGTTGAATAATAACCCCTTTTCAGGTTTGGAATTTGAAAAGGTCGGAATACGGGAAGGTACAACCTTTTCAGGATTTTGTAGTCTTCACGATAATCTGCTTTTTAGTCCTATTGACAATGTCAATGTTGATTTAAAAAACGAAAAAAATCTTCTCCTTTTTAATTATTGGGCTACTATTCAGGAAAACGTAAATAAATTAAATAAGAAAGAAACTTATCAGCTTGCTTTTGATCGTTTTAAATTTTACGACTATCCATTAAACCCTTATTTTGATTTAAGAATTGGTGAAATCGGTTTGGATGAAGAAGTTAATGACTGGTATAGTAATGAACTTTTAAAGTCCTTTGAGTTACAAAAACATGAATTTATATTCAGAGTAATTGACATTCCTTATGTTGAAGTGATAGCTTCAGAACTCGTCACATTCGAACCGCCTGGAATTACAGGGCTTAAGAGAAGACTTTTTGATGTCTATAGAGTAGTAGTTCCTTTTAGCAACCTATACATGCAGATCATTCCAGATTCAAAAAAAGAACATACAAGTATAATTCTAAGCATGCACAAAAATGATCAGTATGTTCTTGCATATTTATTTGACTACTTCAAATCATTGAATCCCGAAAAAATGTTATCTGACTTTTTACTGCTATACTTTGAATTATGGGTTGGTTCAGAAAACTTTTACAACCATAACTTAAAGCCTCTAAAAGAAGATATTGAAAGAATATTTATTGAAACTGCAAAACAGTCAGCTATAGAAAGAGAGACAAAGGTTAACATATTCAACACCAGCTATCCGTGAGTTTCGTCCTGCCAAGGTCTGTTCAAAAGTCAAGTCTTGTACTAGGCAACCGCAACATGCATTGCATAGCTTCGTGCCAGCATACTAAGCAGTTTTAGGAAGGTACTGATTCGCAAAAGAAGCAGCCAAACAAGCGGTAGAAATAGCTATTGAGGAAGAAGAAGAGACGGCGATGGAGTGGCTTAGTGAAAAAATAAACAAGAATAATTTATCTTCATAAAATGAGAAACGCTCCTTGCGGAGCGTCGCGCTAAGGATGCTATCCTTAGCGCTGTTCAGGCACAAATATAGTATCAAAATGATAACAATAGTATCAAAATGGTATTAAAAAAAACAAATAATGACAAAAAAGAACGGGTTATAAGTATATGTCGATGGCTTTAACCTTTATTTCGGAATGATGGAGGCCGGACTAACTAATTGCCGGTGGTTAGATATAAAGTTATTAGCGCAAAACTTGTTAAGGCCGGAACAGGAATTAATTGAAAAAAAATATTTTACAGCAAGAGTAAGTAATAACCCTGATAAGCAGAAAAGGCAGTCTGTCTACCTGGAAGCACTATATGAACAAGACGTAAAAATTCTTTATGGTCAATACCAAATGAATAATATTGAATGCCATAGATGTGGTCATATTTGGATTATGCAAATGAAAAAATGACTAATGTAAATATCGCTACTCAATTAATAGTTGATGCTTATCAGGATGGATACGATATGGCTTTTATTAATAAGTGGTGATAGTGACCTTGTGCCACCGATTAAAGCAGTACATGAAACTTTTCCTGCTAAAAGAGTATTTGTAGCTTTCCCTCCTAAAAGGCATAATAACACAGTGGCAATTGTAGCAAAAGGGTCGTTGATAGTTGGAAGAACAAAGTTAATTGACAGCCATCTTCCAGCAAGTATTCAAAAGGCTGCTGATGGATATATTTTAAATAAGCCTGTGGATTGGAATAGGTGACACAATAAAAAAAGTTCCGCTAGATTATCCTGCCGAACCTTTCTTTCATCCTTTTGTTATTCAAGACTAATCATTAAATCATTGTTATGAGTTCATCAGAAAATTTAGAACAAGACAAACAAGAGTCGAGTAAAGACAAACAACAAAGAGATTCGGAAAGAATAGAGACAAACAAAACCGATCCTCAAAAAACAGAATTAAAAGGATTTTTCGATGCTAAAGAACCGCTTGAAGAAGAAGGAACGATTAATCCAATTACCGGTAATCCAAAAGATGCGGAATAGACCCTATCAGTGCAATGATGCGGCCACGTACTTTTAATCAGTGTCAACTAAGAGATAGTTAAAAGTATACTGACGCAAAAGGCAGAACACAGTTATTATCAGCAAAAATAAGCGACCCGGCTATTCTTGATAATACTCCCGCTTTACCCGCTGGCTTACGCTGGTCATTATTTCGTAAGGAATAGTTTCGCACCATTCGGCTAACTTTTCTATGGGAAGGTTGGTGCCAAATATTTCCACCACATCTCCTTCAGCCACGCTTTCTATATCTGTTATATCGATCATGGTCATGTCCATGCAAACACTGCCAAAAACGGGTGCAAGATGACCTTTTATAAAAATATGACCTACGCCATTACCGAGTTTTCGGTTAAAACCGTCTGCATAACCGATTCTGATTGTTGCAATCAGACTATCCCTGTTTACTATACCCCTGCGGCTATAGCCCACGGATTCACCTTTTTTTACCTTACGTATTTGTGCGATTGTTGAACGTAGAGTCGCTACCGGTTGCAGTGATAGTACTTTTTGCGCACTGCTATCAACTCCATATAACCCGATACCCAGCCGCACCATCTCAAACTGAAACTGAGGATGCCGGAAAATGGCGGCAGAATTTGAAATGTGCCTGATAAAAGAGTAGCCGGTTGCAATTTTGATTTGCTCACATGCATGAGAAAAAAGCTCCACCTGATGCTGCGTAAACGAATCATGTACTGCACTTTCGCTTGCTACCAGGTGGCTAAAAACACTTTTTACCACCAGGCGGGGATTTTCCTTTAGAAAACTTACCAATGCTTCTATATCACCGGTCTCAAAGCCAAGGCGGTGCATGCCAGTGTCTATTTTTATATGAACAGGAAATTGTTGAAGACCTTCGCTTTTTAAGTAATCATTAAAAGCTTCCAAAATATTAAAAGAATACATTTCGGGTTCGAGGTTATACTCGACGAGCAATTGAAATGTTACGTTTTCAGGATTCATCACCATCACCGGCATCTGAATTCCTGACTTTCGCAGCTCTACGCCTTCATCGGCATATGCTACTGCCAGGTAATCTACCTTATGAAACTGTAGAACGCTCGCTATCTCAGCACTGCCGCTACCATAACTAAAAGCTTTTACCATAGCCATTACTTTCGTTGTTGTCAGCACGTATTGCTGGTATTCCTTTAGATTATGCGCCATCGCAGAAAGGTTTACTTCCAGCACTGTTTGATGAACCTTTTGTTCGAGCAGGAGATTTATTTGTTCAAACTCGAAAGTCCTTGCACCTTTTAGCAGAATTACTTCATCGCGAAAACGAATATTGGTAAAATGATTGGTAAATGCTTCGACAGAACTATAAAAAAAAGATTGAGGAATATTGTCTTTGAAAAGGGTTTGAAGGGCAACCAAACGTGGCCCGATGCCTATAAACTGCTGTACTTTATGCTGAACAATTGCCTGTAATACTTTTTGATATTGCTCATCTGAACTCGAAATCTCCCCCAGATCAGAAAGAATAACAGTTGTGGATTGGTTTCCTGACTGCTGATGCAGAAAATCGAGTGCCATTCTAAGGCTGCTTAGGTCGTTGCTGTAACTATCATTAATTAATGAGCAATTATTAATCGCTTTTTTTAACTGCAGACGCATTTCGACAGATTGCAACCGCATCATTCGTTGCTTAATAACATCGTCTTCAACGCCTATATAAAGCAGCAAGGACCAGCATGTAATTGCATTTTCAACAGAGGCACTATCTGTAAATGGAATGAAAATACAAATCTTCCGGCCTTTAAAACTGCCTGCAATTTTGCTTTCGTGACCCTTCTTTTCAATATCAATAATCTCCAGATCCGCATCTTCATTTCCCCAAATGAAAAGTTTGTCTTTATCTATTGTTGATATAGCCGCATTAACTATGGGATCCTGGTTGTTAGAAACAATGGTATAAGCGCTTCTAAAAAGCTTCAGCTTTTCTTGTACCTTTTGTTCTTTGCTAATGAAACCTGCACTGTGAGCAGCTCCTACGTTGGTGAGAATTCCGATAGTTGGTTGTATAATGGCCTCCAGAAACTCCATCTCGCCAACTTCTGAAATTCCGGCTTCGAAAATGGCTAAAGTATTAGATGCGCTTATTTGCCATACACTTAACGGCACTCCGATTTGCGAATTATAACTTTTGGGACTTCTTACAATGTCATAGTTTTGATTTAGCAACTGGTAGAGCCATTCTTTTACAATTGTTTTACCGTTGCTTCCTGTAATTCCTACAACAGGTATTTGAAATTGCTTTCGGTGAAAAGCTGCCAGTTTCTGCAACGCCCTTAAAGGATCATCAACAAATAAAAAGTTTGCTTCGGGAAATGTAGAATGATCAAAACCCTTCGTTACAACAAAACTTTTTACGCCAGCCCCGTATAACTCTCCTATAAAAGACTCGCCACTCCTTCTCGGGCTATGCAAGGCAAAAAATAAAGTAGCTGCGGGAAAAACCAATCGGCGACTATCGATCAGTAAATGATCGATAACAAGAGAAGGGACTGCAATAATTGCATCTTTAGTTAAAGCTGCAGATATGTTTTGTATGGTATAAGGCAATCGTTAGATAATTGAATGAATGTTACAAGGGTATTTTCTCTTCACCAGATAATTCCACTTTCCTGTTTTTGTATATAGAAAAAAGAACTGCAGACAACAGGCAAATGACAATTACGGCGAGGGAGATGTAAATGGAAATATGAATGGCGAAATATTCAAGCAACATTTTAGCACCAATAAATACCAGTACAACAGCAATCCCCTGCTGCAGGTAGCCGAATTTGTCTACTGCTCCCCTCAACAAAAAGAAAAGACTGCGCAAGCCTAAAATAGCAAATATGTTAGAGGAGTAAATGATCAAAACATCGTCGGAGGTGAAAGGAACATCGGGACTTTCTCTCACGAGCGACACAACCGTAGGAATGCTGTCAAGGGCAAATACAATGTCTGTAGAGGCAAGCATCAATACCACCATGCTTAAAACAGTAAAATATATTTTTCCTTTAGATTTGATTATAAATCGTCCATTTGGGTCAGTATCGGTCAGGCGAAAAATTTTTCTCATAAATAAGTACACCTTGCTGTTTTCCGGCTGATATTCTTCTTCTTCCTTTTGAAAAAATAGTTTGAAGCCGGTATAGACAAGGAAGGCACCAAAAAAATACATGATCCAGTGAAAACGATCGATCAGCTCAATACCTAATGCAATAAATAAAATCCGGAAAATGATGGCGAGTAAAATCCCGATCAGTAGTGCCCTGCCTGCATCCGCTTCTTTAACCTTAAAAAAAGAAAAAATTAGTATGAAAACGAAAATATTGTCAATACTAAGGCTCCATTCCATTAAGTAAGCAGTAATGTATTTAGTGGCAATCATGCTACTTTTTTCTATCCAGAGAAAACCAAAAAAAGCGAGAGATAAAGCGATCCAAAAGCCGGTTTGAAAGAGCGCTTTTTTAATAGTTATGGCTTCATTTTTTTTGCTCAGTAAACCAAGGTCGATTACCAGCGCCGCAATTAGTACAATTGCAAAGGTTAGATATGTGATTTGATTGACTGACATGTAGGTTTCTATGAGCAGCAAAAATACTGTTTGCTAAATAGCAAAACTTCTTTTCCTTCTCATTTGATATACCCATCCGAATAGTACAATCAGCAAAATGGGTAAAGCAATGTTTACCAATTGCCACGTTGTTTTTTGTGTCAGTATTTTCTCCTTGTCTAAAAGTCGAAGGGTAAAGTCTTTACTCCGGCTTTCTAACACACCGTTCGGATTAACCATGTAATCAACTGCATTCATTAAAAACTCTTTATTTGCGAACTGGTAGTTTTCGTACTGCTGCATGCCCATAGATAAAGCCCCCTGGCTTTCTGTAACTACATTCGTCACGATATCTCCATCACTTGCAACTATTTGTTTCCCTTCCTTCGTAGCTGCGGACAAAAAAGGTTTATTGGAGAACATTGCAAGAGAATCTCGTAATTCATTAGTAAGTCTGTTTGCAAACAAGGAGGTAAATTTTCCTTCGAGCAACACTGCAACAGGAAGGTAACTCTTGGTAAAGCTTCTGATGTCTTCTTCATTTTTAACGGATTGAAGGCTGACTATTGCAGGTGTGCTTAGTGAGCGGCTGTTGGTATCACTTGCTAATAAAATAGTTTTTTTAATTCCCGGGGCTTTAACTGTATCAATTGATCCGGGAAATATGCTAAGCACATCATCGAGGTTCTTAGCTATCGGATGCGTGGATGGTGAGCTTAACAAGGGATAATATGGAAAAGGTAGCCGTTGTATTTGCGGCTGGTTGCCTACCTGCCCGACCACGAGTGGCTGTTTTGCACTTTTTAAGTCTTGCACAAGATCGCCGTTTATCCGTACACCATATTTAAACAAAATATCATCAATATTCAGGTTTTTATCAAAAGCTACAAAGTCTGATTGAGCCCTTAGCAAACTATCCATTTCAGCATACAACTTATCTACAAACCAAATTACTCTTCCCCCATTCATTATATATTGGTCTATTTTCAGCTTTTCTATCTCAGTAAAGGGTTCAGAAGGTTTCACAATCAGTAAAGCGTTGAGTGTATCGGCATCAAGCCTGCCCGTTTTTATATCAATAACACCAAAACGGTAATTTTTACTCATTGTAACAAACAAGTCTTTAATCTTACCATTGGGAGGCAAGGGCTCTCCATTGCCCGACGCATAACCCACTATTGGAAACTCTTTCCGCGTCAGCTTATCTATTGCGTCTGCAAACTTAAATTCCAGCAAGGCTTCACTATAATTTAGTGTGCTCTCTTCATCCATTCCACTTTTACCGCTGGTTAGATCAACAGGAATTTGATGACCCTGATACATAACGGTTGCTGCCGGAAAAATCAAACGCTCCGTTTTCTCTTCACCTTCCTTTGCAGTTACCTGGTTATTAAAAGGCTTTATTCCCATTCTAACTAAACTGTCATACACCTGGTAGCGAAGGCTGTCTGGCAAACCTTCTCCCGGCCTAATAAACCTGTATTGCAGATTTCCCTTTGCGTACTCTTCAAATTCACTCAGCAACTCGTCGCTCGCAACACTCAGTTTTTTAAAACCTGCACTGAGATCGCCTGTCAGGTAGATATCTATTGTTACCGGCTCGTCCAGTTTTTTCAATACTTTCTTTGTAGAATTACTCAAAGAAAAACGTTTTTCTTTGGTAAGGTCAATTCTAAAATGAGTTAATGAAGCAACATAAATCACAACAACAAAAAGCAAAGACAGCGACAACCACCAAAATTTATTCTTCAGCAATTTTTCAAAAACATTCATATTTTCTTCTTTTTCTTTTGATCGCCAACGACATATTTCCAATTAAACATCGTTGTGTCATAAACACATTTAATTACAGCACCAGAGTACTGCTTGTTAAAAAGATTAATTAAATCTCCAATGTTGGCGGCCATTCGATGATTGCCTAAAACAAGACCAGAGTAAAACAGACCAACCTGCCAATCTATTTTATGAACA
>JBBPZJ010000038.1:0-2612 GCA_038199395.1 Chitinophagales bacterium | reverse complement strand
TATTGCATTATACTCTTTTACAGTATCAGATGTTTTTGGAATAATATTGAAGCTTTTAGTTGAAGCAAATACGAAAAGAGAATGAATAACGATAGCTGAACCCAGAAAAACAAACAATTTCTTACGCATAGACATTTCGTTGATGTGGTTAAAATATAAAAAATTTAGAAATGGGAGAATCAATTATAAGAAAATCCTGCTGTAAATCCGCTTATTATTATCCATACCAGAACCGGTACCCGACGACTGTAAAACTGGTACAAGATATGACTGGAAATCGAAGTAAACAACTTGCTGAATAACACTTATATATTTTTTAACTAAATTATCGAGCTTCAAAAGAAGAGTTAAGCGAAAAGGATTACAAGTGCTCATAATCAATTAATTATATTTTACTAAAGCCCTTAAAACATGGTTTTTGATGAGAAGGCGGTTTTGCACCTCCTGATTAAAGCCTCTGCAATGAAGTTTAAAAAAGGGCTACAACAAGTCGAACCTTCTAATCACTATTAGTTCAAAACTCAAAGTTGCTACTTACTTTATTTTCACTGTCATAAGCTGATATTGGCCCGCACAAGAATACTTTGTCTTACCTAGCGGAGCGTCAAAACATGGGAGTTCATTTTAACAAACCATGTTTGTAATTCGGCAAGCTATTTTCTTACCGTAACACAAAAACATACTCTTTATTTTTAAAGAAAACACCATGAAAAAAATTCTTCTCCCAGTCCTGCTTGTTATTTTGTTACCGCTGTCCTATTCCTGCGGAACTTTAAAATCATTGGGTTACAATTTAACTGAGGCGGATGCTGCTTCTGCCATTCGTCAAATGCTCGATCTAGGTACCAGGGAGCACCTCGCCAGCTCTTTTGCCAAAGAAACAATTCTGTCAACTATATTTCCTGAGGCTATTAGTAAAACACTAAACACTATCAATACGCTCGGTCTTACCAGTGAGGTCGACAGATTTACAACTACGCTCAGTACTGCAGCGCAGAAGTCGGCAACTGCTGCTGCACCAATTTTCGTAAACAGTATTAATAACCTCACTTTTACTGATGCAATACGCATTATTAAGAATGGCGGTACTTCTGCCACTGACTACCTAAGAAGTTCTGCCGGCTCTAACTTAAGGGAAGCAATTAAGCCTGTAATGCAGGCAGCATTAGACGAGTATAAAGTTGGTGACCAATGGAACAATATTATTAAGCCGGTAAAAGGTTTGGCAGGAAATAAATTAAACCTTGATTTAACTACATTAATGGCCGGAGCAGTAAGTGAAGCAATGTTTAGAAAAATAGCTGAAAAAGAGGTTCAGGTGAGAAGTGACGCTTCAGCACGCACCACGTCTCTTCTTCAAAACGTGTTCTCAAAAAACTGGAATGAATAATACTTGCAGCGTTAGCATACTTATTGAAAAGAACCATTACCAGATGGATAAAATAAAAGCAAGAACCAAACAAACCGAGCGGGTCTGGCTTTTTTTCAGCTTTCTTATCATCGATGCACTGCAGATAGCCAAAAAAGAACAGCGGAACGAACGGTGCTGCAAAAAGCAGCTTAAGTAAAAAAAGCAGGCCTTCTTAAAGAAAGTAAGGGAAAGCTAAGCACAAAAGAAAAGCATCGACCTGATTTATTAAATAAAATAGAAGGTGTTGGCAAATACTTACCAACACCTTCCTTCTTTTACCTTAAGAAAAATTTTTCCCAAAATTTCAGGGAGATCCTAAAAAAAGCGACAGGGAAAATTGAGCTTTAGGATAAAGTTTTAAGGTAGCAAAAGCTCAACAGTCTTGCGCAGCACACGGATCATCTGTAGATTCTGTTTCTATCGTTGAATGCTGAATATTCAAATGTTGTAATTTGTGCTTTAGCTCGTCTTTCACTATTTTAACTTCGCGGTTACTTAATTTCGATTCAAGTGTTAAATGTCCCGTCATTGCATTTTCACTAGTGCTTAGAGCCCACACATGTATATGATGAACGTCCTTCACCCCCGTGATTGCAAGTGCCTGTGTTTTTATTTCCTTTAAATCAATATCTTTTGGAACACCGTCTAACGATAACCGTAAACTGTCTTTTAGTAGCCCCCAGGTGCTCGACAAAATAACAACGGCAATTACAATACTGATAACAGGATCAAGCCAAAACCATTTTGTATAAATAATTGCAATACCTCCCACAACAATTCCTGCACTTACCACTGCATCAGACATTAAGTGCAAATAAGCACTTTTAATATTCAGGTCATTTTCTTTATTTTTTAGAAATAACAGAGCGGTCATAAAATTAACAGCAATCCCAACTCCTGCAACAATTGCAATTGTTTTACCGGGCAAAGGAGCAGGATTATTAAAACGCTGAAGTGCTTCATAAACTATCGCTCCAATAGATAACAATAAGATAGCGGCGTTGAGCAACGCAACGAGAATGGTTGTCTTACGATAACCGTAAGTATATCTCGCACTTGACTTTACTTTCATCAATTTAAACGCTAACAGAGATAAAGCAAGGCTACCGACATCGGCAAGGTTGTGGCCTGCATCTGATAATAATGAAAGAGATTTTATTGATAACCCAACTACCACTTCCACTATAACAAATGCCATGTT
>JBBPZJ010000037.1:0-12852 GCA_038199395.1 Chitinophagales bacterium | reverse complement strand
TATTCGATGTTGTTGATATTTCAGTAGAAGATTTTATAAAGCGTGGTTTTGCAAGTTTACTTGTTGGTTTTGGTTGTACCGGCGGGCAGCACAGGAGTGTGTACGCAGCAGATGCGCTGGCGAGACATCTAAAAAATAAGTTTGCTGTGAAAACACAGGTTAGTCATCTTGTACAAGATGCGAAGAATTGGGAGAATGCTGTTGAACCAAGTGTTTTAGTCGCCGACAAATTTCTCGAAAAAACAATTGGTATGTAAGTTTTAGAATACGAAAAATGGAAAATACCCGAACTGAAGGGCCCGATAAAAAGCGGCAAAAAACCGTTACAAAAGCAATGATATTAGCTGCCGGAATTGGTAGCAGGTTAAAGCCGTGGACAGACATTCATCCTAAAGCACTCGCTATAGTAAATCGAAAAAGTTTATTGCAGCGAAACATTGAATACCTACAGCAATATGGTATAAAAGAAGTAGTCGTTAATGTTCATCATTTTGCGGAACAAGTGTTAGATGCAATTAAAAAAAATGACGGTTGGGGCAGCAATGTTATTATTAGCGATGAAAGAGCCGAACTGCTCGAGACCGGTGGCGGTCTTTTAAAAGCTGCTCCTTATTTATCGGATGCAGGACCTATAGTATTAATGAATGTAGATATTCTTACAGAATTGAATCTTGAAGCTATCATTGGTTATCATCAGGAGAAAAAGCCCCTCGCGACACTGGCAACCACAAATCGTGAAACTACCCGCTACTTCTTGTTTGACGAAGGAAATAATTTGTGTGGATGGAGAAATGTAAAGACAGGTGAAGAAAAAGTCGCCCAACCATTAGAAGGATGTGAAACAGAAAAAGCTTTTAGCGGAATACACATTATAGAACCGGGATTATTTTCATTAATAAAAAAACGGGGAAAATTTTCAATGGTGGATGTGTATCTCGATCTTATGAAGGAACATACGATTAAATCTTTTGATCATACTGAAAGCAGGATTATCGATGTAGGCAAACCTGAAAACATTGAAAAAGCAGAGATGATGTTCTGTTCATAAAAAAGCAACCGGTAAAGAATAATTTTTAGATACTTTTTTAATTGCAGCAATAGTTGCTTTAGACAAATTCAAGCGTTAGACAAATCAACCAAAAATTTCCAGGCAATGTGGCTTACAACAGTTTGACATATTGCTATAAAAGTTGATAAAAACTCTTAAAGAAGCTTTTTTAATATAGCCTGTACTTTTACAATTATCTTTCCGCTGTTGTGGCAAAATTTTTATATAAAGAAGGTACTTTATCTTTTTTGTTATAGATATTAGAATTTCCTGTTAAGGTACCTATGTATTTCATTAACAGTACTATAGGTTAATTATATCTAATATATATTTGCGAAAATTAGATTGGAGGTAGTAAAAAAGGAAAATAATATTTTCCAAAAGCTATCCGCTAATATTTTTAAGCCTGTAGGTAATAGGGCTCCTTCCTTATTACCTTTTTTTATTACTTGCCTTATGGGGGTCAGGAGGCGAAGCTTTGAAATAACTTTAATACGATGGTTAGACGACTTTTTCTTTTTCTATTTGTTCCTTTATTTTTTTTAGGGTGTACCAGCACTAAAAAATTTGTATATTTTAATGATTTAGAAAAAGCAAACCGCACTGATTCTATCACAAACGCCACTTCTTTGAAAATTGAAAGAGGAGATATTCTACAAATCACCATTTCTACAATTGATAAAGATGTCTCTCAAATACTTAATCCAACTTCAACTTACCCTTCTTCCGCTCCCGGTTATCTAGTTGATTCTACAGGCTCTATAGAGATCCCTCTTGTAGGAAAGGTTTACGTAGCCGGAAAAACAACTACAGAGCTGAATGAATTAATTAAAGCTGCTGTAAACACAACAATTAAAAATCCATTTGTTGCAACCCGGTTACTAAATTTCAGAATTTCAGTTTTAGGAGATGTAGTTAGGCCTGGTACTTTTAATATTTCTAATGAACGGGTTTCAATTTTAGAGGCACTAAGCCTTGCTGGTGATGTTAACCTTGGCGCCCAACGTGACGATATAATGCTGGTTAGAGAAGCAAATGGTAAAAGACAATATGTAAGCATTAATTTAAATAATAGCTCGGCTTTTTCATCACCCTTTTTTTATTTAAAAAATAAAGATGTCGTGTATGTAAAACCCAGTCGAAACCGGCTTTTTACCAGTACTACAGGGTTTCAACTACTGCCCACTATTTTTGGAGCTTTGTCTTTAATATTAGGTATTTATGTAACTGTAAAGAGATAATCTGTAATGTCGAACGAGATAGGAAGTAAAGAAAATAACAAAAGCAAAAATACCCGCTCTGCTGATATTATTAACCTAAGTGATATTTTAAATAAATTCATTTATCACTGGCCTTTATACGTTATTGTATTTTCACTTGCCATATTTTTTGCTTATATATATTTGCAATACGCGAAGCCCGTTTATTCTTCAACTGCAAAGATTTATATTAAAGACGATAAAACCTCCGCTTCTCAAATCGGTACATTTACAGACATTACTGGTTTTGGCAGCAATAAAGTGGTAGAAAACGAAATGGAGATAATTAGATCTCCTCTGATACTAAAGGACGTTATAAGAGACAAAAAATTTAATATAAAATATTTTCTTAAGGGAAGGATTTCAACAAAAGAGTTATATAAAAACTCGCCCGTAGAAATAAATATTTTAAGCGATAGCTCTAAAGTGGGAAACCATCATTTTAATGTTCGACTTGCCGGAAGTCAAATCTTAGTATCTACTGCCAACGATAACCAGGCGACAATTCATACCCAGTCAAATTCTCCCTTTTCGGTTGAAAAAGATAAATTTTCAATTCGTTATTCGGCGGCAAGAAACTTAAACAATGATAAAAACTTTGAAATCAGTATAGATTCCATTTCGCCGCTCGCTTACGAAAAAGCGGATGAAATAAAAACTTCCATGATTAGTTCTGCAAGTTCTGTTTTTACTCTTCGTTACGACGATGCTGTTGCAGAGCGTACTGCTGATTTTTTAAATTCTGTTTTAGAGACTTATAATAATTATACTCTTTCTGATAAAAACGCTGTTACTAAAAACACGATAGAATTTATAAACGGTAGGTTAGATTCTTTGAAACATGAGTTAGAGGGAGTAGAAAGAAACGTTGAAAGTTTTAAAAAAGAAAGAGGTATTACAGAAATTCAAGACAACTCACGGGTTATATTAGACCAGGCCAGAGAGGCAGACCAGAGACTGAATGAGTCTAATATTCAACTTTCTGTTTTCGACAATGTACAACGATATATAGATGATCCTAACGCAAATGATCCTTTAATTCCTATGGGCGCTACAGATCCTGCATTATCATCAATGGTAGAGAAATACCAAAACCTGTTAACAGAAAGAAAACGATTGTCACTTTCAGTGCAACCAGGAAACATTTTATTACAAAACCTGGAGCAACAAATTTCAGACAACCGAAATTCTATAAGAAATTATATCGCAGGATTTAAAAGAAATGCAGCTACTGTTAGAAGAGGCCTACAACAAAGAGTTAATAAGGTCGAAGCATCAATAAGCAAAGTTCCTACTTATGAAAGAGAATTCATCAGTATTAAAAGACAGCAAGGCGTTAAAGAGCAATTGTATTTGTATTTATTGCAAAGAAAAGAAGAAGCTTCAGTTTCTTATGCAAGTAATATTATCAACAACAAGATAATATCTCCAGCTTTTATACCTGAGAGGGCTACCAGACCAATAAAGCCACTTATTTATCTTGCATTCATTTTCGGTGGCTTGGCAATAACGAGTATTTATATCTTTTTAAAATATTTTTTAAATACTAAAATCAGCAGTAAAAAAGATATTGAAAAAGTAACAGCATTGCCTTTGGTAGCAGAAATTTTTAAAGAGGAAAAATCAAAACGTGGTACTACTGTTATTTTTGATGAGAGGTCTGTACTAAGAGAGCAAATTCTGAATCTCAGAAATAGCCTCAAGTTTTTACTTTCAGATGTCACCCATTCTCCGGTAATTTTATTTACATCGAGCATATCAGGAGAAGGAAAAACCTTTTTATCTTCTCATCTTGCAAATGCTTTAATTTATAATAAAAAGACCGTTGTTTTATTGGAACTTGATCTGAGAAAGCCAAAACTATCGGCTTCACTAGGCGTTAGCAATGACTCAGGTATAACCAACTATTTAATTGGTCTGGAAACAATTGATGACATAATTAAGAAAGTTCCAAACTCAGAAAGACTTTATATAATACCTTCCGGTCCCATTCCGCCTAATCCTATAGAATTGCTCGAAAGCCAGCAGATGAAAGAACTGATGAACAGTTTAAAGCAACGTTTTGATTATGTAATAATTGATACCAGCCCTATTGGGTTAGTTTCTGATGCAAAAAGCCTTGCCCCTTTTGTTGATTGTGCTTTATTTGTTATTCGTTTTAATTATACACCAAAAGGTAAACTTGAAGAAATTTCAGAAGATCTTCAAACTACTTCATTTAAAAAAATGGGAATAATTTTTAATGGAATTGATGTGGAAAGTTCTGTTGCTTATAATGGATATAGGAAGTATGGGTATGGGTATGGGAATGTTGTAGCTAAATCTACACTAGCTACAAGTATAAAAAAGCTAACATCAAGAATGTATTAAAGTAGCATAAGAACAATTAATGAGTTACACTACTGCTGATGATGAGTTGCAAACCTGGGACCTGGAGATTAAGCCACAAGACAAGTTATTTAATCTTCATCTTCGCGATGTATGGGCCTACCGGGACTTATTGCTGCTTTTAGTTCGTCGTGATTTTGTTTCTTTTTATAAACAAACGATCTTAGGTCCATTATGGTTTTTTGTTCAACCGATACTAACTACCATTATGTTCACTTTTGTTTTTGGCAGGTTAGCAGGTCTTTCTACAGATAATGTTCCTCCCGTTCTTTTTTACCTGGCAGGCATTACTGCGTGGAACTATTTTGCTGACTGTCTTACCAAAACGTCTACTGTTTTTAAAGACAATGCAAATATTTTTGGTAAGGTGTATTTTCCGAGGCTTATCATGCCTTTAAGTATTGTGGTTTCTAATCTTGTTCGTTTTGCAGTTCAGTTTTTGTTATTTATTATAGTGCTTATTTATTATGCCGTTAAAGGCGCTGATTTCAATTTAACCTGGGCGCTTTCTTTGTTTCCCGTAGTAGTTGTTTTAATGGCAATGTTAGGTTTAGGTGCAGGCATGATTATCTCTGCTATGACGACGAAATATCGTGATCTTGCATTTTTAATAACTTTTGGTATTCAGCTATTAATGTATGCTACCACGGTTATTTATCCGCTGTCGTCTATCTCCTCCAAATATAAATGGTTGGTCGAATTAAATCCCATGACATCCCTTATCGAAACTTTTAGATATGGATTTTTAGGAAGGGGCAGCTTTACCTGGCAATCATTGGCTTACTCTTCTCTGGTTACCTTACTACTTCTTATTGCAGGAGTTATTATTTTCAATAAAGTTGAAAAGAGTTTTGTAGATACCGTGTAAATCTTATTTGTGTCGCGGCTTTTGTTTTGTCTTCTTTTATATGTTACAGGAAAAATTAGTTGAAATAGGCGGGTTAATATTTTGAAAGCGATACGAGTCGAAAATTTATCAAAGGAATACCAACTAGGTGAAATTGGAACAGGTACTTTAAGCCGGGACATTGAGCGTTGGTTCGCAAAAGTTCGCGGAAAGGAAGACCCTTTTTTAACTATTGGCGAAGCAAATGACCGAACGAGTAAAGGGACCAGTAATGTAGTTTGGAGCTTAAAAGATTTAAATTTTGAAATAAAAGAAGGAGATGCAGTTGGCATCATAGGGCGTAATGGGGCAGGTAAAAGCACTTTATTAAAAATTCTTAGTCGTGTTACTTCACCCACAACTGGAACCATAAAAGTAAAAGGTAGAATTGCAAGTTTACTGGAAGTGGGTACAGGTTTTCATCCCGAGCTGACTGGTCGAGAAAATATCTATTTAAACGGAGCTATTCTAGGAATGCGTAAAAAAGAAATTAGGCGACAATTTGATGAAATTGTTGATTTCTCAGGTGTAGCACGTTATATAGATACACCTGTAAAAAGATACTCTTCCGGTATGTATGTTCGTCTTGCGTTTGCTGTAGCAGCTTACCTTGAGTCTGAAATACTTATTGTCGATGAGGTATTAGCAGTAGGCGATGCCGAGTTTCAAAAAAAGTGTTTAGGTAAAATGGGTGAGGTAAGTAAGGGCGGAGGTAGAACTGTTTTGTTTGTAAGTCACCAGATGGGTTCCATCGCTCAGTTTTGTACTACTTGTATGTTGCTGCGCCATGGAAAATTGGATCTCATTGGAGATACAAATGGAGTTATTAACCATTATATTAATGAGGGGCGAAAGGATATAGGCTTTCGCTATGAAATTGCAAAAACGCCTAATCGTGATATGTTTATTACTTCAGCTGCTGTTTTAGATGAAGAGCAGAAGGAGGAGAATATTTTTAAGCATAACTCACCTGTTATTGTTGAAGTAGAAGCATTCATAAAAAAATGGATATCCAATTCGGAATTACGAATGATAATAAGGGACAACAGACATCTAAATGTGTTTACAACAGATCTTGAATTAAATGAGTTGCACAAAAAAGATGGTTCCTTCACTGCGACTTTCACTGTTCCAGGTAATGTACTTAGACCAAATGATTATACTGTTATGTTAGCTTTGTTGGTTCCTCACCAATATCATATAGAAATTATAGAAGAAGCTTTAAGCTTTTCTGTATTTGACAATGGAACTAAATATGCACAAAGTGAAGGAACAGATTATGGAATGGTGTTCTCACCTTGCATTACTGCTCTTAAGCAAAGTTAACTGCGGCAATATTAATTTTAATGATAAATAAGTTTTTGAATAAACTAGGTTTTAGAATTCAAAGAGTGCCACTTTCTGAAGAAGTGCTTTCTTCACAGGTTATTTCAAAAGGTAAAAACATTGTAAGAAAAATATCCCCTGAATTTAAAGTTCTTAATGGGCCGTTTAAAGGGATAAAATATCCTTCGTTAGATATTACTGAAGCGGCATTAGTTCCAAAGATTGTTGGTAGTTATGAATCTCAACTCCGTGATTTCGTGGTAGAAATAATAAACACTCCTTATTTAGACATAATAGATGTAGGATGTGCAGAAGGCTATTACGCTGTTGGACTCGCAGCGTCCATGCCCAAGTCAATTATACATGGT
Organism: Chitinophagales bacterium; assembly: GCA_038199395.1. Classification (GTDB taxonomy): domain Bacteria; phylum Bacteroidota; class Bacteroidia; order Chitinophagales; family Chitinophagaceae; genus Segetibacter. The sequence continues at coordinate 5,577 of JBBPZJ010000037.1, read as the reverse complement.
TTTGATATCAACGAAAAAGATCTCCTTTTTTGTAAAAAGTTTGCTGAATTTAATAACGTCAATAATATTACTTTCAATAAAACCTGCGATCCTGACACTTTAATCAACTTTAATTTCAAATCCAAAGGGTTGGTTTTCTGTGATACTGAGGGTTATGAAATGACATTATTTACTCCAGAAGTGATAAGTTCTTTGTATAATAGTAATGTGGATGTTTTAGTAGAACTTCACGATGTTTTGCAACCAGGAATAACGAGTGAACTTATTCTTAGATTTAAAGAAACTCACGATATAAGAGTTGTAAGTACTAAAGATAAAAGAAAGGAAGATTGGAAGGGATTAGAAAATCTTTCTAAAGACGAAAAGAACTTTGCTGTATTTGAACATAGGGGAGGTGTAAACAAGGATGTTTATATGGAATGGGCTTTTTTTACGAAAAAAGTAATGAATGCCGGTTAAAACAGTAATCGATGGTAATTTATTAGCAGACTGTCAAAAAATTGGACAAATCCGGTTCGGGATGTTACGAGTAGCTGAAGAAATTACTAAAAGGCTAATAAATAATGACGAATTAGATTTATCCTTCGCAAATATTAAACTAACCCTCGAGAATGATAAATATTTGAGATCTTATTTAAGTGGATTAACCAGTAACAAAAAACTAAAAACTTTATCATTCCCGTTTGCCGGCATCAATATAAACACTATTGAAAAGATTTCAGCGAAGTTGTCAAGAAAAATATCTCCAGAAAGTATTCAAAATCTCAGCCATTACAATTTGTTCCATTCTTTTTACCATCCTTTTTCGAAAGCGATAAGTAAAAACAAAATTAAAAAAAGCATAACTCTCTTAGATATTATACCTCTTAGAATGGATGGATATGATAATTTGGTGCCGGAGCTAAAGAAAATTGTAGAATCAGTTGTTCCAAATTTTGCAATTGCTATTTCTAATTATTCAAAACTTGATATTTGCGATTATGATAAAAGAATAAATCCTGAAAAAGTTTTTGTAGTTCCATTAGCGGCTAACAAAGAATTGTTTTATGTAAATCGAAATAAAGAACAATGGAATGTTGTTAAGAAGAAATACGGTCTTCCCGACAATTATTTTTTAAGCGTTTCAGGCATTGATAAAAGGAAGAATTTAGAACATCTTATTTATTCATTTGATAGACTTGTTTTACAAGAAAATACCAATGACTTACATCTTGTAATGACCGGCAACTCCTCTTTTGAAAACTTTGTTTTTAGGCAATTGAATATTCACCCAAAAACAAAAAGCAAAATAGTATTTGCTAAACCAATTGAAGAAGAAGATCTTAGCATTGTTTACAGTAATGCTTTGTGTTTCTTTTTTATGTCTACTTATGAGGGATTTGGTTTGCCTGCTTTAGAAGCGATGCAGTGCGGCACTCCGGTAATAACTTCTAATGCTACCTCTTTACCCGAAGTAGTTGGCGATGCTGGCATTATGCTTTCTCCTACTAACAAAGATGAATTGTGCTCGGCTATGCTGAAAGTGTTTGTTGATAGTGCATTGAGAGATAAACTATCTCAACTTGGATTACAACGTAGTAAAGAATTTTCATGGGAGAGATGCGCAAAAGAATATGCGGGTATTTTTAAAAGAATTACTAATTAGACACTTCGCTCAACAATTATTTGAACTATTAAATAATCAGTGTAACTGTTGATTTTAATCGTATTCTGTTAGAACGTCAAAAGGACATAGAAGTTGATGAAAGTTTGTTATGACATTACCGTTTTAGGTTTAGGGCACGTATTTCCAAAAGCTAGAACAGGGGTTTTTCGTGTGGTTGAAAATGTTGCTGAACAACTTGTGCAGCAAGGAGTGCAGCTTCAATTTGTAAGCGAGTTAAAACCTTCGTCAATTATACATAGCATTGATTTTTTAAAGGATAAAGGAAGCTTTTCTTCCATTGATTTTCCCGTTAACAGTAACTTGAAAAAAAGGCTTTCTTTTTATAAGAAAAAACAAAAATTGATAGAAGATATTGGTAACGAGACATCGGGGATAAAAAAGTTATGGAAAAAGATTGAATTGAACCAACTTCGTTTTTACTCAAAGGTACACTACTTACTTAACGATGATAATGTATTATACAATAAGTTGTTGAACGGCTGTGACATTTACCATTCCCCATTTTCACCTATTCCTAAAGCCTTAAATAGTATTAAAGAAAAAAGTATATTTCTTACATCGTATGACTTGATACCAATTTTATTCCCTCAATTTGCTGAAAAGGCCACCATCGAGCTTATTCAAAATGTTTTAAAAAGTATTACGCCGGAAACATGGGTTTTGTGTATCTCTCACGCTACGAGAAATGATCTTCTTAATTATTTAGGAAATAAGGTTAATGCTGACAGAGTGTTGGTTACGGAACTGGCGGCTTCTGATATTTTTTATAAGAATGTAGATGCAGATAAGAAGAGATTAACCAGGAAGAAATATAACATTCCTGAAGTTCCTTATGTTTTAAGTTTATGCACCTTGGAGCCACGGAAAAATATTGACGGGGTTATAAGAGCCTTTTTTCAAATGATTAAACAAGAACATATAATAGATTTAAATTTAGTACTGGTAGGAACTAAGGGTTGGATGTTTGAAAAAATTTTCGAGGAAATTGAATCTGAAAGCTCCCTAAGAGATCGCATTATTGTAACAGGCTTTGTCGCTGATGAAGACCTTGCTGCAATATACAGTGATGCACTGGTGTTTGTCTATCCCTCATTTTACGAGGGTTTCGGCTTGCCACCATTAGAAGCCATGCAGTGCGGTATTCCTGTTATTACTTCTAATACGTCTTCTTTGCCAGAAGTTGTAGGGAACGCAGGCATTATGATTGAACCAACCGATTCGAATTCTCTTTGCGAGAAAATGTTACTTGTATATAAAGATCAGGAGCTGCGAAATCAAATGAGTGAACGGTCTTTAGAAAGAGCCAGTCGGTTTAGTTGGGAACGGTGTGGCGAAGAAACGGTAAATGCTTATAGATTATCAGGCCCATAAAAACAATTGTAACGGATGGAAAAATATTTAATAACAGGATTTTCTGGGTTTGTCGCTAAGCATTTTTTAGATTATTTAGATGAAAAGGAAGTACCGGCCTATGTCTTAGGTGTTGATCTGCATCGTCCTGAGTTTAATATTTATGGATTTAAGTATGTTAGGTGCAGTTTTGAAAAAACAGATTTATTGAACAAGGATGAAGTTGACAACATCATATACCAGTTTCAACCTTCTTATATTTTACATTTAGCCTCATTCAGTAGTGTTGCCTTTAGTTGGAAAAATCCTGTTGCAAGTTTTGCCAACAACACCAACATTTTTCTCAACCTTTTAGAAAAGGTGCGGGGAATGAATTTAAACTGCAGAATACTCTCAATAGGTTCGTCGGAGGAATATGGAAATGTGAACGAAAAAGATCTGCCGCTAACAGAAGAACATTCACTTAATCCAGTGAGTCCATATGCGGTAGCGAGAGTTTCGCAGGAAATGTTATCTAAGATTTATGTAGATGGTTATGGGATGGATATTATAATGACACGTTCTTTCAATCACATCGGTCCCGGTCAAAAAGACTTTTTTGTAATTTCATCTTTTGCAAAACAATTAACTGAATTAAGAAAAGAGTCAGATAAAATAGAGTTAGTGACGGGAGACATTTCCATTATTCGTGACTTTGTTGATGTAAGAGATGTGGTGAACGCCTACTATTTACTTTTTAAGAAAGGAAAAAAAGGTGAGGTATATAACATTTGTAGTGGTAATGGGATAAGCCTAAAAGAGGTGATTGATAAAATGGCGAATATTCTGGATATTAAAGTATCAACAAGAATAAACGAACACCTGATTAGACCTAATGATAACAGAATTATTATAGGCTCGAACAATAAAATAAAAACGGATACTAATTGGCAAAATGAAATTTCATTAAACAAAAGTTTGGAAGACATTATACAGTATTGGCAGAAATCATGAAAGTTTTATTTGATGTTCAAATTTTCGAATCCCAAAGAATCGGTGGAGTATCAAGGTACTTTTTCGAGTTATTCAACGAATTTGATAAAAGTGGTTTAGTAGAATGGGAACTGCCAGTGGTTTATTCAAGTAATGAATACTTAAAAATTCTTCCTAAGTTTAATAGTGTTCCAAATAAGTCAGTAGAAAAATTTTTGCCGGGGATTGAGTTTAAAGGAAAAGGATTTCTGCATAGAATTAAAAATAAAGCACTTCCTTCTCTTGCTCAACAGCAATCCGAAGAAAATAAACACCAGAGTATTCAAAAGATTAAAGAGGGAAACTTTGATATTTTTCATCCAACCTATTACGACGATTATTTTCTTGAGTATATCGGACACAGGCCTTATGTTCTAACTGTATATGATTGTATTCACCAAATTTTTCCTGAGTTTTATTTTGCCGGGAAAGACAAGCACCAATTGCTATTAGATAAAGCAAGTAGAATTATTGCGATATCAGAAAGCACTAAACGAGATTTAGTTAATCTCTTCTCTATCAATGAAGATAAAATTGATGTTACCCTACTCGCCAACTCACTTCAAAATAATACCGATACTACGTCGGCTACTTTCAACTTTGAAATACCGGAGAAATTTTTTCTATTTGTAGGAGGGAGGGAAGGCTATAAAAATTTTTTGTTTTTCGTTCATATTTTTTCAGTCCTGGTCCGATTAGCTAACAACATTCATCTTATATGCACAGGTGCAGCTTTTTCTAAAGAGGAGCTAAGGCAGCTAAAGAAAAACGGTTTGGAAGGGCGAGTTCATCAAACATTTGTTAACGACGAGCAATTGTGCTTTTTGTATAAAAAAGCGATTGCTCTTATTTTTCCTTCTTTATACGAAGGTTTTGGACTACCTGTTCTGGAAGCTTTTCACAATGGTTGCCCAACAGTCGTCAGCCGCACCAGTTCTTTAATTGAAATCAGCGGAGATGCTGCAGTTTTAATTGAACCAAAAGAACCTGCAAGTATGCTATCGGCTTTAAAGAATATTTTATTCAACGAAGATTTGCGTAACAGTAAAATATCGGCGGGTTATAAACAGGAGAAAAAGTTTTCGTGGAAGAATACTGCCGAGCAAACTAAATTATCTTACGAAAAAGTACTGAGTCATTAAGGTAGAATCTTCTGGTTTAAATAAGCATTTTTTGAAGCAAAACCAGTAAACCTTAATTTCGTTCTACAACATTTTATTTTACAATTATACCACTCTTACCAGTCTTTATAAATTGACCTTGTTTAAACATTTGTATAAAAATGTTTTAGAATAAATAAAAGGATCTGGAAATAAGGAGAATTTTTTAGAAGCTAGAAGTTTTAGAATCAAAATCAAATAAATGAAAGTAGTGTTATTGGCAGGAGGCTTTGGTACTCGGCTTTCAGAAGAAACAGTTTTAAAGCCAAAGCCTATGGTAGAAGTTGGAGGAATGCCAATACTATGGCATATTATGAAGATCTATTCCTTTTACGGTTATAATAACTTTATTATTTGCTTAGGCTACAAAGGGTACATCATTAAGGAATA
>JBBPZJ010000036.1:0-11790 GCA_038199395.1 Chitinophagales bacterium | reverse complement strand
TATATCAGTGATGCCTACCAATCTTTATGGTCCTAACGACAATTATGACCTTAACACTAGTCATGTCTTACCGGCATTACTGAGGAAATTGATTGTTGCTAAAGAAACAAATGCTCCGTTTGTAGAAATGTGGGGTTCAGGTTCTCCACGAAGGGAATTTTTGCATGCAGATGACTTGGCTGAAGCATGCTTTTTCTTAATGAACACTTATAATGAAGCCGGCTTTATAAATGTTGGTACCGGTGAAGATATTACTATCAGTCAGTTAGTATTATTAATTAAAGATATAGTTGGTTTCGAGGGAGATGTGCGGCACGACACTACAAAACCTGATGGAACACCACGTAAATTAATGGATGTAACAAAACTGAATGCATTGGGATGGAAAGCGTCAATACCGCTGGAAGAAGGTATACGCAAAATTTACAAAGAGGTAGGAAATTATGAGTGGGCTTCTTAAGTCAATAATTTGAACACTCTATTTTATCACAAAACAGGTTAAAAGGCGGAGGCATTATTTCGAACCTGGTCTTCCGGTTAATGCTATTAGTACGATGCCTTTTTAGAAAGAACCTGGTTCATAATAATTGATAGTTTTTTATGAAAGTCGAAGAAACGCCATTAAAGGATTGTTTTTTAATTCATAATACCATTTTTAATGATGATCGGGGTTACTTTTTCGAAAGTTTCAATGCAGAGCATTTTTGCAAACTAACTGGAAAATACGTCTCATTTGTTCAGGACAATCAAAGCCATAGTTCGAAAGGCGTTCTACGCGGCATACATTTTCAAAAAGGCGAACATTCGCAAGCTAAGCTGGTTCGCGTACTGAAGGGGGAAGTTTTAGATGTAGCAGTTGATCTGAGAAAAGAGTCACCAACCTTCGGCCAACATTATTCAGTAATTTTATCTGACGCTTCAAATACGCAGTTATTTGTCCCCCGAGGCTTTGGGCATGGCTTTCTTGTATTAAGCGAAGAAGCAGATTTTTTCTACAAATGTGATAATTTTTATAATAAACCATCGGAAGGCGGCATAATGTATGACGACCGGGAGTTAAGCATAGACTGGAGGATGCCTTCCTCTGAGATTCTCGTATCAGCAAAAGACAAACAAAATATATCTTTTGCTGAATACAAAAAAATGATCAACTTGTAGTCTCACAAGTACGACCACTCGTACTATTTTCTTGATTCAATATCCGCTAAAACATTTCATAATCTTATTAACAACGCTTCAATGAAAGGAATTATCCTGGCGGGAGGGTCGGGTACACGGCTTTATCCAATAACACAAGCTATCAGCAAACAACTGATGCCGATTTACGATAAACCAATGATTTACTATCCGATATCGGTTCTATTGTTCGCCGGCATCAGGGAAATTCTTATTATTACTACTCCTGAAGATAGCAGCCAGTTTCAAAGGCTGCTTGGTGACGGGCAGAGATTAGGATGCTCTTTTTCTTATGCCGTTCAGTCTGTTCCGAATGGGCTGGCCCAGGCGTTTGTAATAGGTGAGGAATTTATTGAAAATGATAAAGTTGCGTTGATCCTGGGTGACAATATTTTTTACGGAAGTGGATTTAGTAAGTTAGTCCGGTCTTTCTATGATGTGCAAGGGGCAGCAGTTTTTGCTTATGAAGTGGCGGACCCTGAGCGCTATGGTGTGGTAGAGTTTGATGAAGAGTTTAATGCAATTAGTATCGAAGAGAAACCTGCTAACCCTAAATCAAACTACGCAGTTCCGGGGTTATACTTTTACGACAATTCTGTGGTCGAAATAGCAAAAAACATACAACCATCGGCGAGGGGAGAATATGAGATAACCGATGTAAACAGGGTTTATCTTACAAACGGAACACTAAAAGTAGGAGTTATGGATCGGGGAACAGCCTGGTTGGATACCGGAACTTTTGACTCTCTTAGTGATGCTACCGAATTCGTGCGGGTGATTGAAAAAAGGCAGGGTCAGAAAATAGGCTGCATAGAAGAGGTTGCCTTCAGAATGGGTTTTTTAAATCGTGAAGGATTAGATGTTATTGCAGACGAGTATAAAAAAAGTGGATATGGCGAGTATTTAAAACGGGTTAAATAGTAATAACCGGTGTGGTATTAGTTATGTTGCTGTTTGGAAGCACTCAAATTAAAATTAATCTGCCTTCTGACTATTAAGTCTTTTGAGATATCTATACATTATCCTTATTAAACCATTACTAAAATACCAACAGCCTTCTCTTTTTAAAATATACTTGTAATCTTATTTTTACGTTTATATTTTATTAAAAACGAAAACGTATTAAGTCAATTGTCATAAGTATGATTTTTACAACAGTGCTAAGCGACTATTTCTAATACTATTATTATTCGTATCATTACTGCCTATTTATGAATAGTCATTCAAGAAATTTTTTTAAATTCTCATTCGCTCTTTTTGATCTGCTATGTTTAAACGTAGTGCACTCAGTTCTGATGCTACTCATGGAAGATGTTCCCATCTCCAAACAATATTTTCTCCTTTTTCTTACAAATAATGCTGCCTGGATCTTGTGCTCGTACACAACCGCTATGTATATAGGCAAGCATAATAGTAATGATAACTTTTTTAAACGCTCAGTAGTATCCTTTTTCCTTTTTTCCGGAATCTCATTACTTTCCATTTTTCTATACAACTTAAATTATTCCCGCTCGTTTGTTATTTTGACTTTTATTGGTTTCGGAACTGCCATACTAGTGAGCAGGACTTTATACCTTGGCGCCACTTATTATCTCAATAAAAAATCTCCTTTAAACAAAAAAGTAGTCGTAATTGGCAGAAATGAGTTGTCAAAATCATTGATCGAAACCTTTCAAAAGCATTACAAATCATATAACATCGCTGGTTTTTTTGAAGATGAAGAATATGTAGCCGATATGTTTTACGGGGAGTTGTTGGGGGGGATAAGAGAGAGCGTTCGGTATTGTATTGATAATAACGTAGTTGAAATATATTGTACGATCTCACCGGAAAGAAATAGTCACCTCTACGAACTGGCACATATTGCTGAGACAAATTTTATCCGTTTCAAGTTTGTTCCTGATTTTCGAATGTTTATTAATCGTAAGGTTCATATTGATTTTGCGAGAAATATTCCTATTTTATCTCTTCGCACAGAACCTTTAGAAAATGTTGACAGCCAGATTAAGAAAAGGACATTTGACATAGCCTTCAGTTTTCTTATTATTTTCTTTATATTGTCCTGGCTCGTTCCTTTCATTGCAATTTTGATCAAACTAGACTCCAGGGGTCCTGTTTTTTTTACGCAGTTGCGTTCCGGTAAAAATAATAAGCCGTTTTTATGTTATAAATTCAGAAGCCTTAAAGTTAATCATGATGCACACAATAAGCAGGTAACACGAAATGATGATAGGTTCACCTTGCTAGGCAGATTTCTGAGAAAATCTAACATAGATGAACTTCCGCAATTTTTCAATGTTTTCCGCGGCGAAATGTCTATAGTAGGACCACGGCCTCACATGCTGAAACATACAGAGGAGTATTCTCAAATGCTCAATCAGTACATGATCAGGCACTTTGTAAAACCAGGGGTAACAGGCTGGGCTCAGATTAACGGGTATAGAGGAGAAATTAAAAAGAAAAAAGAACTGAGAGGCCGTATCGAACACGACATCTGGTATATGGAGAACTGGACAATGTGGTTGGACCTAAGAATTATTGTATTAACCGTATATAAAACGATCAAAGGAGATGAGAATGCGTTCTGAGAACAGCTAATTGTTGCAGTGGGTTTATTACGCACTATCGAATAATGGTGAATATAATTGGTTGGAACAACGCATTTTTATTTACAATACAACAGCACTTCTCTTTGGGATGGTTATTCATCATAAGCTATCAGGTGTATTACCTTACCACCACTAACCTGTAACTTTCCATGACTGGATACATAAATTTTTTGTGTTGCTTCATCCATTAAGACTTTATCGAGAAAAGTTTTCAGTTTTGCCAATGTAACAGTTGGAGGTGCGCCGTTTAATCTGGCTGTTTGCACATGACTGCTCAGTATGTTTCTGAAAGCGAGATTGGTTAATTCGGCAGTTGCAAACAATTCTGTACTCATTATTTTATTACCGGTATTAAAAACAAAACCGGCAAAGTTGCTATCTGTCTCACTATACTTTCTTGTAAAATACCGGATATAATCGCTATCATCGTCCGCCGTGTTACTAAAGAGTTCGACATAAGAGAAAGTTTCGCTCTTTCTTGTACTTTTCGCAAATTGCCTGTCAATTTCTTTCCAAACTTCAGACTGTCTTCCTTTTATATTCATGGTTTTTCGTAGCTCACTATTTGCTACGCCCGCAGTTTTAAATTTTTTTGGTTTCTTCGACCACCGTCTTTTTTCCACACAATACACATTCACATAATCTGTAGTACCAGCAGCGACAATCTTCGTTTCTCCCACCATACGATCTTGTTTTCCACCACTCAATACCTCACCGCTTTGTAATATCACATCTTGTTTCGAGTGGTTCGTAAGTTGTAACCAATTTACATCTGCTCCTTTTTCATACTGCATTTCCTGCAACTTTACCTTCCGTTTTTGCAACGCCTCAGATATCGACAGAGGACGTCTGTTTATTTCCATTCCTGCCATCGGTTCTCCTTTTCCTCCTTTGTATCTAACAGGTATTATTTGCAGATTTTTAAAGGTCCAGGCAGAGTCATATTCTACCTTTAATTCTTTATAAGTTAGCTGAGCCGGGCATACTTTTGACAGAATGGAAAGCAGGGCAAATATGGAAACCTGCAGTAAAAATGGTGACTGCCCGGTGTGGAGTTTATTTCTTGCTTCGCTAACCCTGCTATTGCTTTTACTGGTTGAATTCGTTGTCAGAAACCTTTTCATCTCATACTTTTTTAAATTTCATATGCTTTTCATTAAAGCATTTCCAAGTTTTATCTTTGCCGTACTATGGAAAAGAAAGTAAGAGTGCGTTTTGCGCCATCTCCCACCGGTGGTTTACATCTTGGAGGTGTTAGAACTGTATTATATAATTATTTATTTGCGCGGCAACATAACGGTACGTTTGTTTTGCGTATTGAAGATACAGATCAATCGCGTTTTGTGTATGGAGCAGAGGAATATATACAGGAATGTTTAAAATGGTGCGGACTTGAACCAGATGAAAGCCCCCTGCAGGGAGGCCCCTACGCTCCTTACCGTCAAAGTGAAAGAAAGGAAGCGTATAGGCAATACGCTGAGCAACTGGTGGAACAAGGTAACGCCTATTATGCTTTTGATACGCCCCAGGAATTAGAAGAAATGCGCGATAAATTTCGTAGCGAAGACAATCCGTCTCCCCAATACAACTATAGTATCAGGCAAAAAATGCGCAATTCACTGACCTTAACCAGTGAGGAAACTGAGCGCTTAAGATCTGAAGAGGTCCCCTACGTTATCAGGATAAAGATGCCCGAAAATGAAACACTTACTTTTACAGATATGGTACGCGGTGATGTATCTTTTAACTCTTCTCTTACAGATGATAAAGTATTGTTGAAAGCAGATGGAATGCCTACCTATCACCTTGCAGTAGTTGTCGACGATTACGCCATGAAGATTACTCATGCTTTTCGTGGAGAAGAATGGCTGCCAAGCGTACCGGTGCATATATTACTTTGGAAGTATTTAGGGTGGATAGACGAAATGCCTCAATGGGCTCATTTGCCTCTTATTCTAAAGCCGGATGGCCATGGCAAATTGAGCAAGCGGGATGGAGACCGTCTTGGTTTTCCTGTATTTGCGATGAACTGGAAAGACCCGCGGAATGAGGAAGTGACAAGTGGTTTTAGGGAATTGGGATTTTTGCCTGAAGCTTTTATAAACCTGCTGGCAGTACTCGGGTGGAACGATGGCTCTGAACAGGAGATTTTTACAATAGAAGAGCTGGTCGAAAGATTTTCACTGGAACACGTGCATAAAGGCGGAGCTAAATTCAATTACGAAAAAGCTAAATGGTTTAATCATGAATGGATAAAAAAATTGCCTGTAAATAGATGGGAATCGATCGTTAGAAAAGACTTTGAGGAAAAAGGAGTGATTATTCAGGATGAAGAGGTGTTTATCAAAATACTTGAATTGGTAAAGGATCGTTGTACACTCCTGACTGATTTTTGGCAACAGGCGTCTTTCTTTTTTGTTGCGCCTCAAACCTTAGATGTTGCGTCGATAAGGCCGAAATGGAATGACGAAAAAGCCATGTTCTTCGATATACTGTCCGAAAAATTTACTGTTTTAGAGGAATGGAACGCACAAAACATTGAAGCTCTTTTTAAGGAAACTGCAACCGAAAAAGGAATAAAAATGGGCGAACTGCAATTGCCGTTTAGAATAATGCTGGTAGGTGGAAAATTTGGCCCAACGGTTTTTGATGTGGCGGGTTTAATTGGAAGAGGAGAAACGATTAAAAGGATAAGGAACGGATTAGGTTTGCTAAGTTAAACTCGTATGATTTTTGTAAATTGTATCTATAATTAAAGTTATGCCTGCGCTTAATAATGCCCAGTTAGAAATTTTGAAATTGTTTAAGCACGAGAGAAGTGAAGAGGAATTACTCGAGTTTAAAAAGCTTCTTTCCGATTATCTTTTTAAAAAAGCTATTAAACTTGCCGACGAGGCTTTTGACGAGAAAGGATATACAGTCGAAGACCTAGAAAGCTGGAAGAATGAGCATAGTCGTCTTAAAAAGGATGTAAGTGAAAGTAGTTATTGATTGTAACATTTTTGTTATGGTATTCTCTTCAAAATCTCCATATCATTCAATTGTGACTTCTCTGATGAATGGCCTTTTTGAACTGCATCTTTCTACAGAAATATATTTTGAAATCGCAGAAAAAATTGAAGAAAAATTTAGAAAAATGTCTCTGATGCTTTTCTAGATGCATTAACTGTAGGTGCTAATCTAATATTATCCGAGCCGTATTAAACATGGAATATCATTATTGCTGACGAAGATGATAAAAAGTATCTTAATTGTTATATTAAAAGTCGAGCTGATTACATTGTTACTAACGACAAACATTTCAACATTCTTAAAAAGATAGATTTTACAAAGGTGAACTATGTAACCATAGAAGAGTTTATGGGAATACTTAAAACACTTCAATAATTTTATTTACCTACGTTTCCTTCCTGCTGCTTCATTAATAATTGCTTATTTTTATCTTTTTGTAAACTAAGCTGCATGGCTTTTATTTATCGTTACAGACTAGCCTTTTTCTTAGCTTTCTTAAAATTTCTATTGCCCTTCATTTTACAAGATCCGCTATATGAGTTGCATCGCGATGAGATGTTGTACATTCCCCAGGGAAACCATTTAGCATGGGGATTCATGGAGGTGCCTCCCTTGCTATCAATATTTGCTAAACTAGCGCTATCAATGGGAGGGGGCTTTTTCTGGATTAAATTCTGGCCGTCTCTTTTTGGAGCAATGAACCTTTTCATAGTTTGCTTAGTGGTGGCGGAAATGGGTGGAAAAGAATTCGCTCAGTTTATTGCGGGGCTTTGTTTAATAGCAGGAGTTTATTTACGGGTTCATTATCTTTTTCAGCCCACTTTTTTAGAGATATTTTTCTGGACTTTAAGCGCTTATTCTATTATTAGGTACATCAATTCTCAGCATGTAAAATACATTTACCTGTTAGCGATTTCAGTTGCTTTTGGCTGGCTTAGCAAATATTCAGTTACCTTTTTTGGTGCCGGCATTGTCGTTGGATTTTTGCTTACATCAAACAGGAAGCTTTTTGTTTCAAAGCATCTTTACCTCGCATCTATACTCGCATTTATAATTATACTTCCAAATCTTTTGTGGCAATACAATCACAAATGGCCTGTTGTGCATCACATGAAAGAATTGAGGGAAACTCAACTGCAATATATCAATCCACTCGATTTTTTAAAAGACCAGGTGCTGATGCATTTGCCTTATTCCTTTATTTGGTTAGCAGGTTTAGTTTGGCTGTTATTTTATAAGTCTGCTACATCTTATAGGCTTTTCGCCTGGATATACCTTACCGTGATTATTTTACTGTTAGCTACTAATGGAAAAAATTATTATTCTCTAGGAGCTTACCCGATGCTTTTTGCGGCTGGAGGAGTTTGGTTAGAACAGGTTACCGCTGCTAAAAATCTCTGGCTTCGTGTTGCATCCGTTTCAACTATTTTTCTTTTATCTGTTCCTCTCATTCCCGCTGCTTTACCAATTTGGAAACCCGTTAAACTGGCTGCTTATTTTAAGAAAACGGGTCTTGATAAAGCAGGGGCATGTAAATGGGAGGATTTACAGAATCATGCGTTGCCCCAGGACTTTGCTGACATGCTTAGCTGGAAAGAATTAGGGGATAAAGTGTCAAAAGTATATAAACAGCTTCCTGATTCTGTAAAGGCCAAAACCTTGATTTATTGTCGGAATTATGCCCTTGCCGGTGCGGTTACTTACTATGGAAAAGACCTTGGACAAGTAACAAGCGATAATGCAAGTTTTCTTTTCTGGATGCCTGACAAGTATAACATTCGAAATCTTTTATTCGTTGGCAAGCGAATACCAGCTAAAGACGACGCAGTATTTCAGCAATTTGAAAAATATACTGTTGTTGATAGTACGACCACTCCGTATGCACGGGAGCAGGGGGTAAAGATTATTTTATTTGAAAATGGAAATGATAAAGTCAATGGTATGATAGAAACGGGGATCAAAGAAAAGAAAGATGAATTTCAACGGTAAATTCATTGCTAATTTTACATACTTAACATTCTCTACACATGGGTGGTGAAAACAAAAGGCCTCTTAGAATATTGATTGCAAAAGTTGGACTGGACGGTCATGACAGAGGTGCCAAAGTGATCGCTACAGCACTTAGAGATGCAGGTATGGAAGTTATTTATACAGGTCTCCGCCAGACACCTGAAATGGTGGTGAACGCAGCTTTGCAGGAAGACGTAGATGCAATCGGGATTAGTATTCTAAGTGGTGCACACATGACTGTTTTCCCAAAAGTTATCCAATTGATGAAGGAAAAACAAATGGACGATGTATTACTTACAGGAGGCGGTATCATTCCTGATGACGATATGAAAACGCTTAACGGTTTAGGTATTGGTAAGCTATTTCCCCCCGGAACACCTACCAGTGAAATTGCAGGCTATATCCGTGATTGGGTTAAAGACAACAGATCATTTTAAAGCTAAAACCTCTTTTATGTACCAAACCCTTCTTACTATTTTAGAAGACCAGATTTTTACCATCACCATTAACCGGCCAGATAAATTGAATGCCATTAATGATACCGTGATGACAGAACTGGCGATGGCAATTGATGAAGTATATACAAATGATGAAATAAAATCTGCCATCATTACTGGTGCTGGTACTAAAGCATTTGTAGCAGGTGCAGATATAAGTGAGTTTCTTGGATTGTCGATAGAAGAAGGAAAAGCGAAGGCGCAAAAAGGACAAGATACTTTTAAGAAAATAGAAGATTGTGGGAAGCCGGTTGTTGCAGCGGTAAACGGGTTTTCATTAGGTGGTGGTAATGAACTGGCGATGGCTTGCCATTTTAGAATCGCCAGCGAAAATGCAAAATTTGGACAACCGGAAGTGAATCTTGGCTTGGTGCCAGGCTATGGGGGCACACAAAGATTGGTTCACTTATTGGGCAAAGGCCGTGCTATAGAAATGATGATAACAGGCAACATAATTGATGCAAATAGCGCATTACAATATGGCCTGGTGAATTATGTAGTGCCACAACAAGAGTTGCTGGATAAAGCGAAATCGATCCTGCAAATTGCTAATAGTAAAGCGCCATTAGCAGTAGCTAAATGTATTGAAGCAGCAAACGCAGTATTTGATGAAACGAAAAATGGTTACGAAGTAGAAATGACTGGCTTTGGAAATTGCTTCGGAACAGAAGACATGAAGGAAGGAGCAGCAGCCTTTTTAGAAAAAAGAAAGCCCGGGTTTAAGGGGAGATAGCTGCTAGCTGTTAGCTTCTAGCTACTAGCCTTATCGGTGTGGTTTAAGAAATAGCAGGAGGTAATGTTGTGGTAATGACATCTGGCAATTTCTGGAAAAAGCTATGTCTCCGGCTAGCAGCTAAAGGCTGGCAGCTAATCTTGTAGCTTTACAAAAATTTATAAAAATGAGATATTTTAAGGAACTTAAAATATGGCAAAAAGGTTTTGAAATTGCTGTTGATACTTATAAGATTACTGCATCATTTCCTTCGTCAGAGAAATTTGGGATAAGTTCACAAATAACGAGGGCAGCAGTGTCAATACCATCTAATGTTGCTGAAGGTAGTAGCAGGAAAAGCGAAAAAGATTATCACAGGTTTGTTGAAATTTCTCTTGGTTCATCTTTCGAATTAGAAACTCAGATACTAATAGCGAAAGCTGTAGGATTGAATCAAAACATTGGGTATGACAATTTATTAAGTAAAATAAACGAAGAACAAAAAATGCTCGCTTCATTTATGAATTCCCTTAAATATTGAAAACGTGATCTGAAAACAGAAAACTAGCAAGTTTTCTTCCCTTAAAAATTGCAATTTTACACTTGAGAAGCTAGCAGCTAAAAGCTAACAGCTAGTAGCTTTCTAAAACAACAGCATATGAACTACCGGATAGAAAAAGATACCATGGGCGAAGTCAAGGTTCCTTCGCACGTTTACTGGGGAGCGCAAACTCAACGCAGTATTGAAAATTTCCAGATAGCACAAGACATCAATAAGATGCCTAAAGAAATAATAAAAGCATTTGCTTATCTTAAAAAAGCGGCTGCACTTACCAATTGTGATGCAGGTGTTTTGCCAAAAGATAAGGCTGATTTGATAGGGCAGGTATGCGACGAAATTCTCGAAGGAAAGCTCGACGATCAATTTCCTTTGGTGGTGTGGCAAACGGGTAGTGGTACACAAAGTAACATGAACGCAAATGAAGTGATTGCTTATCGCGGTCATGTGATAAAAGGCGGGCAACTTACTGATAAGGAAAAATTTCTTCATCCAAATGATGATGTAAATAAATCACAATCATCTAACGATACTTTTCCCACAGCGATGCACATTGCGGCTTATAAAATTCTTGCAGAAGTTACTATGCCAGGCATACAAAAACTGCGAGATACACTAGCCGCAAAGAGCAAAGAATTTATGAATGTGGTTAAGATTGGTCGCACGCATTTTATGGATGCTACACCGCTTACGCTCGGTCAGGAGATCAGCGGTTATGTTAGTCAGCTTGATCATGGTTTAAGAGCAATCCATAATTCTCTGGCCCATTTAACAGAACTTGCGCTTGGCGGAACTGCCGTTGGTACTGGCATCAATACACCTCCCGGATATTCTGAGAACGTAGCAAAACATATTGCAAATCTTACAGGCCTTCCCTTTATAACTGCTGAAAATAAATTTGAAGCCCTTGCAGCGCACGATGCAATTGTTGAAGCTCATGGTGCTCTTAAAACAGTTGCCGTTAGTTTGATGAAAATTGCTAACGACATCCGTATGTTGTCTTCGGGTCCACGCAGTGGCATTGGAGAAATCTTTATACCAGATAATGAACCTGGTTCATCTATTATGCCTGGAAAAGTTAATCCTACACAAAGTGAGGCGTTAACGATGATTGCTGCACAGGTACTAGGCAACGATGTGTCGGTGAATGTGGGCGGGGCAATGGGTCATTTCGAGCTGAACGTTTTTAAACCCTTAATGATTTACAATTTTCTT
>JBBPZJ010000035.1:0-11879 GCA_038199395.1 Chitinophagales bacterium | reverse complement strand
GCTTTATGCCATTGTAAATGCTCACTGAAATAAAGAAATAACGCACTATATTTGTCACCAACCTTAGTAGTTTCCATTAGAAGTAGATGTGGTAATTTTCTTCTAAAGAAAAAACTGCTAAGGCTTTTTTCATACCCTTGCGAAATAATAATTAACTGCCTGCTACTTTATTCACAACTTTTGTCATGTACTATACCGAAAGTGTAAGAAGTTTCTCCCGGCATCTGTTGCATATTACCCAGGCCAACATGTTTTTAGTATTAACTGGTACAGGGGGGAAGCCTTTTTATCCAGGCCAGATCTTGAAAAAAGTACGACTACTCAAGCCGCAGATTCGATTATGTATTATGTAGATGCCAGTTACGATTTGCGATCGCTGCAATCAAAAAACTACCTGCTGCTTTTTTTGATGAAAACGGTGACATTAAAAATGGGATAATCTATTACCGTAACGAGATTAAGTTGGTTATTAAAAGCATTCGAACATCAGACACACCATAGAGGTCAACCTGCACAAATCGGTCTTGTTGCTCCTGTACAATTAGCAATATTTATTCCTTTATTACCATTAGCTTTTAAACTCTTTACGTGTTATAATATACCTCTCGGGTTTTTTTGTTTTGCAACCTCAAATTTTTTTAAGAAAAATATTCATTGTTCAACTTATAATTATACATTTAAGTTTTCTTCAGATTGCTAACAGTTTATTAAACATTCTATGGGTGATATTCAAATCAAAAAATCTTCAAAGGTTTACGATGCAGTAATTGTTGGTTCCGGTGCCGGCGGTGGTATGTCTGCATATGTTTTAGCCAATGCCGGAGCAAAAGTTTTAATGTTAGAAGCAGGACCGTACTTCGATCCCGTAAAGAATTCTCAACAACTAAAATTTTCTTATGAATCTCCGCGAAGAGGCGCAGGTTCTAAATTAAGAGCGTTTGGAGATTTCGATGCTGCCTACGGCGGCTGGGAACTCGACGGCGAGCCCTACACAAAAAAAGACAATACCCAGTTCGATTGGTTCCGTTCGAGAATGTTAGGAGGGAGAACGAATCACTGGGGAAGAATTTCTTTAAGGTTCGGGCCCAAAGATTTTCAACCCACTGATGGCTATAGCGAAAGATGGCCCATCACTTACGACGAGATAAAGCCCTATTACGACAAATTGGATACGATGATAGGCATCTACGGGACTAAAGAAAACCTGGAAAACGATCCTGACGGTATATTTCTTCCGCCACCAAAGCTTAGGTTAAATGAGATGTTCATTAAAAAGGGGGCAGAAAAAGCGGGCGTAAAAGTAATACCAGGAAGAGGGTCTGTTCTAACAAAGGCTTTACCCAACAATAAAGACCGGGGAGCCTGCTTTTTTTGCGGTCAGTGCAATCGTAGCTGTAAAGTGTATGCTGATTTTTCTGCTTCATCGTGCCTTGTTATTCCTGCCTTAAAAACAGGCAACCTGGAAGTTGTTTCCAATGCGATGGTGCGTGAAGTTCTTACAGATGACAAAGGCCTCGCAACCGGCGTTTCATATGTAAACAAGGAAGACATGCAGGAATACCAGGTTAATGCTAAAACAGTTATTCTTGGTGCAAGTACCTGCGAGTCTGCCAGAATAATGTTTAATTCAAAATCAAAAATTCATCCGAATGGGCTTGGTAACAGCAGTGGCGTTTTAGGTAAATATTTGCAAGATTCTACAGGAGCTTCTCTCGGTGGTTTTCTGCCACAACTCATGGACCGTAAGCGATACAACGAAGACGGCCTGGGCAGCATTCACTTGTTAGGCCCGTGGGTGCAGGATAATAAGAAATTAGATTTCCCTCGTGGTTACCATATTGAATTTGGAGGTGGAATGGGTATGCCGGGCTACGGTTTTGGCGGTGATGTACCAAGGCTTAACGGAATGGTACCTGGTACTGATGGAAAAATGAAAGAAGCAGGAGGCTTTGGTGCTGCTTTAAAAAATGACTACCGGCGTTTCTATGGAACAAATGTTGGAATGGCAGGTCGTGGTGTAGGAATGGCAAGAGTAGATAACTACTGCGAGATTGACCCTAACGTGGTTGATAAATACGGTATCCCTGTATTGCGTTTCCACTACAATTGGAATAACGATGAAATAAACCAGGCAAAGCATATGCAGGAGACGTTCCAGTCCATCATGCATGCTATGGGTGCAATAGTTACCTCTTCTGAGCGAAATGCGGAAAATAATTGGGGATTAGAGGCTCCCGGAAGAATAATACACGAAGTAGGAACCGCCCGAATGGGTGATGATCCTAAAAAGTCAGTATTAAACAAATGGTGCCAATCGCATGACTGTAAAAACCTTTTTGTTGTTGATGGCTCTTCCCAGGTACAGCAATCAGATAAAAACGCTACCTGGACAATCCTAGCTTTTTCTATGCGTACTGCAGAATATATTCTTGATGAAAGAAAAAAACAGAATATTTAATTGAGGTTTTTATTGACTGATTGAAGTAAAATTGAATTTTATAACTTAATAAAACAAGTTTTTATGAATAGGCGGGAATCATTAAAAGCACTTACAATAGGTACCCTTTCTACGGAGGTTTTATTAAAAGCATGTAAACCAAAAGAACAAAATGCACAAAGTGCAGATGGAACCGATAATAAAGGCGGCGAGTCTGACCGTCCGCAGAACGAACTGGACAGAAATGCGAAGCTGAGAGCGGAGACGTTTTTTACCGAACATGAAATGGCTACTATAACAGTTTTGGGCGACATTATTATTCCAAAAGATGAGAAGTCTGGTAGTGCGTCTGATGCGAAAGTGCCGGAATTTATAGAGTTTATCGTAAAGGATATACCAGATCACCAATTACCAATGAGGGGCGGACTTCGTTGGTTAGATCTGCAAATGCTTAACCGGCATGGCAACCCTTTTAAAGACTGCTCTGCAGAACAACAGCTTGCTATCGTAAATGAAATAGCATATCCCGCTAAAGCAAAACCGGAAATGCAACAAGGAGTTGCCTTCTTTAACAGAATGAGAAGCCTGACAGCTTCCGGATTTTTTACAAGTAAAATGGGAATGGATGACATTGGGTATGTTGGCAACCGACCAAACCAATGGAATGGTGTTCCAGATGATGTTTTGAAACAGTACGGGATGGCATACACTGAGAAAGAATTAAAGGAGGCCATTAGCTTTTCAGCATAAATAAATGAATTATAGAAATAATACAGAGGGTGGCGATGTGCCGCCCTTGTTATTATATCTTAGACAAAACATTTTTCTTGAAAAATAATTTCGAAGAAACAGAGCTAACCTCTTTCAAAAACTATTCATTTTCTGATTACATAGGATAATCTATAATTTAAATCTAAATACAGAATAGCAATTAGGTTTTATGGCATTACTAGAAAAATACCTGCAAGTGAAAGAGTCAAGTATACCAGGTGCAGGCAAAGGTTTATTTACAAATCAAGGCGTTAGGAAAGGTGCGAGGATAGTTGAGTATAAAGGCAGGATTAGAACCTGGAAAGAAGTGGAGAACGAAGACGAGAATTACTATATTTTTTATGTAACAGAAGACTATGTTATAGACGCATCTTTTTATAAAAAATCTCCCGCTCGTTTTATTAATGATGCAAAGGGGTTAAATAAAATTAAAGGATTAAATAATAACTCGCAGTTTGTAATAGATGGATGGAGGGTTTTTGTTGAAGCTACCAGGGATATAGCAGAAGGTGCGGAAATATTATTAAGTTATGGTAAAGAGTACTGGCAAGTAATAAGAGCTAATCAAAGATTAGACTCTGAGAAGGGTTAGAGCATTTTTTGATCCATGCTGTTTACTCCCTGTTCTACTTTTCTTATGTGATGTGAAAATGTGAATGGGATAGTTAAAACTTTTAGCGGAAATGGTATTTTTAGGAGGCGAAAGGTGGGAAAGTAAAAACAAGCGCTGCATTCCGCTTTTAAATAAAGTTAGTGGTATTATTTTTTTAGTATAAATAGTTGGTGAGTAATTACTTATCTTGATGCTTTGAAAGCAGCTGATCGGTTATACTCTCAGAACTTACAGAAGTACTTTTATAACATTTAAAAAATTAAAAAATTATGGCAAAAGCAACCGCAAAAAAAACAACATCAAAAAGTGCAGAGGCTGCCCCTGCAAAAAAAGCAGCAACTCCAAAGAAAGCCGCCGCTAAAACGGCTACTAAAAAAGTACCAGGCAAAGCAGATGCCGGCAAGGCAAATGCTGGTTTAATGGCACCTCTTACCGTTAGTGGTGATTTGGCTAAAATAGTTGGAAAAGAACCTTTGCCAAGAACCCAAATAATTAAAAAAATATGGGACTATATCAAAGAAAATAACCTTCAGGATGCCAACAACAGAAGGATGATAAATGCAGATGAGAAACTAAAGGTTGTGTTTGACGGTAAAGACCAGGTGTCAATGTTTGAACTGGCGAAAGTTGTAAACAACCATGTTAAGAAGTAACTCTCATTACCTGAAGCTGTTGAGTAGTTAAATTGTATTATGAACTGGTAGTTTGTTTAAATAGCAAATGAAGCTATACAAATTTAATTATTAACAAGAAAAACAACACGAAAAAGGGTAGCAGAAATTGAACGTTATTCTGTTACTCGGTTTTTCTATTAATTCCAATCATTTTACTTCTTATATTCTGGTAAATGGTATATTCAAATTTATGATTGCCCAGGCATCAGCATAAATAGGTATTGGATACAGCTCTTATACTAAAGCCATTCTTTAACTAAAACTTGTTGCGGAATTAAAGTAGTTTAATCCTGTATCCAAAGCGTAAAGATTGGCTTTTGCTATAGAAGGAACAACACCTATTACAGCTGCTTCTCCTGCATCTGCATAAGGAAGGTCGTTATGATTTATTGTAAAATCTCAACTTTTTAAAGATTACTAAACCTTAATGGTGAATGGCCATGCTTTTAAGACCTTGCCTTATAATTTCATTTTGACAAGTTTTAAATCGTTTTCCGTTAAAACTAAATCTCCCATAATCATGATATCTTTTTTTGCAGGTACAATGCAATGCTGGTGCTTAATACCGCTGCCGGTCTTATTTTAAACCCATCTACCTCTACGTTTAAATCTTTCTTTGGATTGTAGTTGAATACTCACCATTGTTTGACTTTACGTTTAATTCCGATAATCCGTTCTACTAAAGCGGTGTCGGCAGGTTTCATTTTTGTGAGTCGTTGTAGAATAGGTTGACGTGTATTATTTTAGGCAACGATGATATCATCTAAGGCAGCGAGGCTCAAATGCATTGATAAACTTTCTGTTACTCGTTTTGTTTTTAAATACATTGATACACTTTGGAACATGTTATAGGAAATCATAGCATAGAAATTATTTTATATACCACTATTCCGGTTCAATTATTAAACAAGTTAAAACGACATGCAAGGCAATTAAAATCTGGAGCACAGGTACTTGTAATTGCATATAAAGACAGGCGCACACCATTTGCAGCAAAATTTCCGACAGCAATAACGGTAGGTTATTTGCTAAGCCCAATTGATCTAATTCCTGATTTATACCTGTTCTTGGCCCTGCTGGATAATTTGATAATTGTACCAATATTACTATCAGCTTCCTTAAAACTTATTCCACCACGTATTTAGCTGATGCAAGGGAAAGCGTAAAGAATAATAAAACTAAAAAATTAAATAAAACAAACTGGTTCTTTGCTTCAGCAATTGTAACAATATGGATAATTTTACTGTATTTTATTTGCCATTTTTTGAAACGCTTTTGGAAAAAATAATATCAGTCTCACATTAACCCAACAAATTGTTGGCAACTCCTGATACCAATGCTATAGTACTGAATCTTATTTCAATGCTTCATACAATATCTCGGCAGGATGTTTTGCAATTCTTCCTGTACCATCTTTTATTTGGTGACGACAACTGGTTCCGGTGGCTGCAATAACAGCGTCAGGCTTAGTTCTAACAGCAGGAAACAAGACAAGCTCACCTATTTGCATGCTCACATCATAGTGCTCTTTCTCATATCCGAAAGAACCGGCCATTCCGCAACAGCCTGAAGGTATTTCGTGCACAGTATAATTCTCAGGTAACGAAAGGCAGTCGATTGTATATTTTGTTGACGATAATACTTTTTGGTGACAGTGACCATGTAGTAACATATGCTTCGCTTCCTTTGTAAAGGCCTCTTTGGTAATATTTCCTCTCAGCACTTCCCTGGCAAACCATTCGTCAAACAGAAAAGTATTGCGGGCTATTTGTTTAGCATCTTCTATCTGTTCGGGCTGCACTAAATCTATATACTCATCACGCAACGTAAGGATAGCAGAAGGTTCAATTCCTATTATAGGAGTTTGGTCGCTTACAAAATATTTAAGAAAATTCACATTAGTAATGGCAATTTTTTTTGCCTCTCTTACCAAACCTTTCGATAAGTATGTCCTTCCACTCTCAACGTGCTTTGGAATCACTACGTCGTAACCTAGTTGCTCCAGCAACATAACCAGCTTCTGGCCGATCTCGACGTCATTGTAATTGGTGAACTCATCGCAAAACAGATATATTTTAGATGATCGTTTTTTTTCTTCTGTTATCTGCCTTCTGTCATCTGTCATCTTTTTACTTCTTTTCTCCCACCATTTTAACAGAGTAGTTTTACCTAATAGCGGCATTGTTCTTTCCGGATGAAAACCTACTGTTTTATTGAGCACACGTCTAAGGGCTGGTGTTCCAAAAACTGAATTGTAAAGCCACGGCGCAATAGAAGCTAACTTCATCTGTTTACTAAAGTTTGCTACCAATTTTGCACGGGCCGGCACTCCACTTCTGTCATAATATTGTTGCAAAAACTCGGCTTTCATCTTGGTGATATCAACGCTGGAAGGGCATTCAGACTTGCAGCCTTTGCAGGAGATGCACAAATCCAGTACATCCAATACTTCAGCATATAATTCACCGGACTTCCGGGTTTCAATGTTTGAATAAAAGTGCCTCAAGATATTTGCCCGAGCCCTTGTTGTATCTCTCTCGCTACGCGTTGCCATATAACTCGGGCACATTACCCCACCTGTTACCTGGGTTTTACGGCAGTCCCCGGAGCCACTGCATTTTTCAGCCAAATGGAGGATGCTTTGCTGATTGGTAAAAGAAAAGGTGGTTTCTATATGCTTCCTTTCTTTGTCTTGCTCGAACCGTAGAAATTCGTTCATTTTGGGAGTATCGACTATTTTCCCTTTATTGAAAGTTCCTGTCGGGTCAAACAATTGCTTAATGTCCTGAAAAAGACGATAGTTCTTCTCGCCCATTATAAAAGGTATAAACTCCCCACGCAAACGACCGTCGCCATGTTCACCGCTCAATGACCCATTATACTTTTTAACTATTGCTACCGTTTCCTGTAAAATCGTTCTAAACAGATGCTTGCCCGCAGTTGTTTTTAAATTTACCATTGGTTCTACATGCAATTCACCTGCACCTGCGTGGGCATACATCGAGTATTTGACCTGATACTTTTTCAGTATTGCTTCTACCTCACTTATATAGTTTGGCAGGTCTTCTACATCAACGGCGCAATCTTCAATTAAATTTACAGGCTGAGCTTCTCCAGGTTCATTTCGGAGCAGTCCTAGTCCCGCCTTTCTCAAATCCCATGCATTCGTAGTTTCTTCTCCAAGCAGAAGTGGCCAGGCATATCCTAAACCTGCTTTCTGTAATGCTTGTACAAAAGAGTGTGCTTTAGATAACAGACCTTCTTGAGTAGTATCAAAAAACTCAACCATTAATATAGCCTTTGGCTCACCTTCTACAAAAAACCGGTTTTTAGATTGCTCTATATTGGTTTTAGTAAAAGCTAAGATAATATCATCTACTAACTCTGATGCCCTGCAATCATGTTTAAGCGCAACGAGGTTCGCTCTTAAGGCTTCATTGATAGTATTCGTATGCACAGCAACCACTCCTTTTTCACTCGGCGGCAGATCGAGCAGACGAAGTTTCGCCTCAGTTACGAAGCAAAGAGTTCCTTCTGAACCGGCTATTAACTTGCTAAGGTTAAAGCTTTTGTTTGAAGTAAACATTTGAAGTACAGCATCTAAGGCATAGCCGGTATTACGTCGCTTGACAGATGCTTTTGGAAAGCCCATAAGTATAGCCTTCTGTTTGTCCTCATCCAACATCATTTTTTCGATGGACCGGTATATTTCTCCTTCCAATGTTTGAAGCAGACATTTGCTTTTATATTCCACCTTTGATAACTCTTTAAAAACTACTTCAGATCCGTCAGACAATATTGCGTTTACTTCCAAAAGATTTGCTCTTGTATCTCCCCAAATAATAGAATGCAATCCACTTGAATTGTTGCCAATCATTCCACCAATCATTGCACGATTTGAAGTAGAAGTTTCCGGACCAAACATTAATCCAAAACTTTTAAGATAGACATTTAAATCATCCCTGATTACTCCGGGTTGAACCCTCACCCATTTCTCTTGTTGATTTACTTCTAAAACGGAAGTGAAGTATTTGGAGATATCCACCACAATTCCAGAACCAACTACTTGTCCTGCCAGAGAGGTGCCCGCTGCTCTTGGTATTAACGTTAACTGATGTTCATTTGCAAAACGTATCAGCGACTGCACATCGTCAATCGTTTTTGGCAGTGATACTGCAATTGGTTTTTCCTGGTACACAGATGCATCTGTCGAGTACACCATCCTAATAGCATTGTCCCCCTTTGATTCGTCAAAGTATAATTCACCCTCAATAGTATTGGCAAGTTCAGTAAACGGCAAAGACATCTGTAGCTGGTTATTATCTACTGCAAGTTATTGTTATAAAGGCATTGACTAAACCGGCAGTGTTAATATTTTTAATACTACCTCAAACAATGCTTTAAAGAAGAATTTACATTCATAGTTAGGGGAAAAAAGTTTACATTCTCATACGATTGTAGCTAATTTCAAATCAAAATAATATCAGTAATCACATCTCTTATGAAGTTGAATATCCTCTTAACCTTGTCTTTATTCCTGGTTTTTATCACTTCTAACTGTCAACGGACTGATGCCGTGATCAGGATAAATCAGTTAGGTTATTCTCCTGCCGGGGTGAAGGTGGCAGTATTTGCAGGCAAAACACCGGTAACAGTTGTAGATTTTGAACTAATCGACTCAGCCTCAAACCATCCGGTTTTTAAAGGAAAGGCCGGTTTACCATTTGGAAAATATGGACCTTTTGAAAGTACGTACAGATTAGATTTTTCAAGCTTTACAAAAGCAGGTAAGTATTTCTTAAAAGCAGGTAACGTAGTTTCGGTTCCGTTTAAGATCGATGAAAAGGTTTATGACGGAGCAGCAGATTTCTGCCTGCGGTATATGCGGCAGCAAAGAAGCGGTTTTAATCCCTTTCTAAAAGATTCATGTCATACTCATGATGGTTATACACTGTATGCACCAGTACCTGACAGTACTTATATCGACGTTGTTGGGGGGTGGCATGATGCAAGCGATTACCTTCAATATTCAACCACCACTGCAAATGCCACTTATCATCTTTTAGCTGCTTACAGAGATTTTCCGGCAGTTTTTAAAGACGAAAAACTATCGAACGGACTTGATGGAAAAAACAAGATAGCTGATGTATTGGATGAGGCAAAGTGGGGGCTGAACTGGCTACTGAAGATGCATCCAAAAGATAACTGGCTTTTTAACCAATTAGGTGATGACAGAGACCACAGAGGAATGCGAATACCAAAAGAAGACACTAATTTTTATGGAAAAGGATTAGAACGTCCCGTTTATTTCTGTACCGGACTGCCTCAGGTGAGGGGAAAGTTTATGAACAATACTACGGGAGTTGCTTCGACAGCGGGAAAGTTTAGCAGCGCATTTGGATTGGGATCACAACTATTTTCTGCCATAGATAAACGTTATGCTGCGACACTGCGAAAAAAATCAGCAACGGCTATTAAAATAGGATTCGATAAGCCGGGTGCGTGTCAGACCGCTTCTGTACTTTCTCCATATATCTATGCAGAAGATAATTGGACAGACGATATGGAGCTGGCAACAGCAACACAATGTGCTCTACATACAACGGCGATAGATAAAAAGACAGATCTTACAAAAGCCTACAATTACGCACTGCAGGAAAAAGTTACTCCCTGGCTTGGTACCGATACGGCTAAACATTATCAATGGTATCCTTTTATAAATGTCGGTCATTACGAACTTGCAAAACAGCTAAAGGACAGCCGCAGAGACACCATCATCAAGTATTATAAGGAAGGAATAGACAGAGTATGGCAAAAGTCAAAGTCCAACGCATTTTATCGCGGCGTACCTTTTATTTGGTGCAGCAACAACCTTACGGTTAGTTTTGCCATTCAATGTTACTGGTACAGGCAACTTACAAATGACGATACTTATATCCAACTGGAACAAGCTTGTTTCGACTGGATTTTTGGATGTAATCCGTGGGGCACCAGTATGGTCTATGGTTTACCCGCTGGGGGCGATACTCCGGCAGACCCTCATTCCGCATTTACACATCTGAAAAATTACCCTATAGATGGAGGTTTAGTTGATGGACCTGTTTATACAAGCATTTATAGTAACCTTATCGGTATAACGCTATATGGTGATGATGAATATCAATCTTTTCAAAGTGATCTGGCAGTTTATCACGATGACTATGGAGATTATAGTACAAACGAGCCTACAATGGATGGAACTGCCTCACTGATCTATCTTTTGGCCTCGAAACAAGCAACTGCAAAAAAGAAAAATTGATTAAGCTTCTGCGTACAGAAGAATTGTTACAAAAACCCGGATGACATATTAGACCGGGTAACATAAAATTTTTAGCGCTTCAGTAAAAAAATTCCTAAACAACTACAACTGTTATATTTTACTGTTTATCAACTACATTTATCATTATGAAAATTAATTTAACCTGTTTTTCTTTTCTGTTAGTCTTGCTTTGCTTTTGCGCCTGTAGAAATAGCAAGACACCCGAGCGAAATTTTATAAAAACCGCTTACATGGACTCTGCTGTAAAGCCTGGAGACAATTTCTTTCGTTTTGTAAATGGTCATTGGCTTGATACAGTGGTTATTCCTCCTACGGAAACTAGTATGGGTTCTTTTTTGGAACTCTACGACAGAACGAAAAATCATATAAAGTCAATTCTCGATTCTGTTTCATCCACCTCTCAGTCTAAAGGCAGCATTGAGCAAAAAGTCGGCGACTTTTACGCATCAGGAATGGACACAACGACAATTGAAAAACGAGGATATGGTCCAGTAAAACCTTTTTTGCAACAAATAAATGCTTTAACTGACGCAAAAAGCATTATGCAGTTCGAAGCTCAGCGTCATAAAGAAGGCTTTAACTATATAGCAGCAATGGGAGTTAGCCCCGACGAGAAGAACAGCAGTATGAACATAGCGGTTTTTTATCAAACGGGTTTAGGATTGCCAGACAGGGACTATTATTTTAAAAACGACGCGGCTACCACTGATATCCAAAAAGCATATAAAACTTATATGCAAAAGATCTTTACCATGACGGGTGATGACTCAGTAACTGCACATAAAAAAGTGGAGGCAGTGTACGACCTTGAAAAGAAGCTGGCAGAAAGTCATCGTACAAGGGTGCAACTAAGGGACCCTCAAAGCAACTACAATAAAAGTGCTGTAACAGACCTTAATAAGCAAATGCCTGTTTTTGACTGGAGTTCTTTTCTTACAAACGTCGACGCAAAAACAGATTCTGTTAACATCGGTCAGCCTGCTTACTACATTAAACTCAACAATTTACTAAAAACCGTTCCAATTGATACATGGAAATCGTACTATCATTTTCATGTAACAGATG